>JAFMSC010000156.1 GCA_017353825.1 Hyphomicrobiaceae bacterium
ATCCGACTCGCCTCAGAAAATCCAGTGATCGCAGGCCGAACAATTCGATTTCGCGAATCCGACCTGCAACCGACTACCTGGACAGGCTCCTAGAAGCCCACGGTCGACAGCGGCGGCCGCTCAATTGACACCGCAACCGGCGCACGTCAGGCTCCAGCCAGCGAGTTTCGGGCTGGGCGCGGGGTCGTGCGCCGCAATACCGGCGACGCGGCCACAACAGAGAGACGCACCATGCAGGAACGAGTCACCGATACCGCATCCTCCAAGGCCGACCTCGATCCGCACTGGAACTGGGGGCGGCAGCTGCCCTCGTGGGGCACCATGGGGGTGGACTTCGAGAGCCGCGTCGAGTTCGGCCGGTTGCGGCGCTACCGGCTGGCACGGGCGCGGCAGGCACTGGAAAGCTCCAACCTCGGCGCGCTCCTGCTGTTCGACGTGAACAATATCCGCTACGTGTCGGCCACCAAGATCGGCGAGTGGGAGCGCGACAAGCTCGCCCGCTTCGCCCTGCTGGCCCGCGGCATGGAGCCGATCGTGTGGGACTTCGGGTCCGCCGCAGTGCACCACAAGCTCTACGCGCCCTGGCTACTGCCCGAGCATTGCAAGGCCGGCCTTGTGGGTCTCAGGGGCACCGTGCCGCCGAGCTTCGGCCTGATGAAGCACCACGCTGAGGAGATCGCCTCGATCCTGCGCGAGGCCAAGGTCGACAAGATGCCGCTGGGCGTCGACATCGTCGAGCCGCCCATGATGTTCGAGCTTCAGAAGGCGGGCCTCTCCATCGAGGACGGCCAGCAGACGATGCTGGAGGCGCGTGAGATCAAGAACGTGGACGAAATCGCGCTCCTCAACTATGCCGCCGCCATGGTGGACGGCGTCTACCACCAGATCTTTGAGGAGCTGCGCCCAGGCGTACGCGAGAACGACATCGTCGCCAACGCCAACCGCTACTTGTACGAGCATGGCTCCGACGACGTGGAGGCGATCAACGCCATCTCCGGAGAGCGCTGCAATCCGCACCCGCACAACTTCACCGACCGCCTGATCCGGCCTGGCGACCAAGCTTTCTTCGACATCCTCCAGAGCTACATGGGCTACCGCACCTGCTACTACCGTACGTTCAACGTGGGCCGCGCCACGGGCGCCCAGCGCGACGCTTACAAACAGTGCCGCGAGTGGCTCGACAAGGCGATCGAGCTAATCAAGCCCGGCGTCTCCACCGACAAGGTGGCAAGCGTGTGGCCCGCGGCGCAAGACTTCGGCTTCCCCAACGAGCTCGCGGCCTTCGGCCTGCAGTTCGGCCACGGCCTGGGGCTGGCGCTGCACGAGCGGCCGATCATCTCCCGCGTCGTCTCCCTCGACCACCCCATGGAGATCAAGACCGGCATGGTGTTCGCGCTGGAGACCTACTGTCCCGCCAAGGATGGCTTCTCCGCCGCTCGGATCGAGGAGGAGATCGTCGTCACCGACAAGGGCGGTCGCGTCATCTCCCTGTTCCCCGCCGAGGAGCTGCCCATCGCGAACGCGTATTAGCTATTGTTGTCCGCCGTCCGCCAAACACGTTAAGGTGGGCCGACCGTCCCGCGCTGGGGCCCTTGCCTGCGTTCTTTCATTCGAACGAGCGAGGGAGCCCGCGCATGTCTGCGTCCGCGCTGGAAGCAGCAACCAATATTTCTGGCTCCACGATTTGAGCGCGGCGCTCAACATTCGGTTTCCGCGCACACGAGCTGAACGCTATCATTCGCCACTTGAGGGGCACCTAGACGAGCTTCTGGAAGCCTGGAATGACCACTTTGGAGATTGATGTCGGAGACTTCGAAGCCCCGGAGGTCGAGCTCACAACGGCAGAGCTGGTGGTGAGGCTTGCGGATGGACGCAGGATCAAGACGCCTCTTGATTGGTACCCACGCCTAAGCGCCGCCGCGACCAAACAGCGTGCGAACTTCGAGATCGTACCGACGGGCATTCGCTATCCAAGACCTCGACGAGGACTTGGGCATTGCCGCCGGCTGCAGGGTCAGCACTGATCGGCGGATCGTTATCCCAGATCGGAGCAATAGCGTGCCTTTGGCCTCAAAGCTCCTTGGCTGGCGACCGCAGGGAGACTTCGGAAGAAAAGGAGCAGAAGATCGTGGCAGGCAACCATTCCATCGGCTGGATCGGGCTGGGGCGCATGGGGGAGCCCATGGCGGCGTACCTCATCAAGGGCGGCAACAAGGTGAGCGTTTGGAACCGCACGCAGGCCAAAGCCGAGCCGCTCGCCAAGCTGGGCGCCACCATAGTCGACACCCCGGCTGCGCTCGCTGGCTGCGATATCGTGTTTTTGATGGTGTCAACCGGCAAGGACGTGGAGCAGGTCTGCTTCGGCAAAGACGGCGCGGCCTCCGGCGGCAAGGGTAAGCTACCCAAGATCTTCGTGGACTGCTCGTCGATCTCGGCCGAAGAGTCGGCTGCCTGTCGGGCGCGCCTCGCCGAGCTGGGCGCCGACCTGATCGCCGCGCCGGTCAGCGGCAACGCGAAGGTAATCAGGGCCGGCAAGCTGTCCGCCGTGGCCTCTGGCCCAAGGGCGGCCTTCGACGTGGTTGCGCCCTACATCAAGACGTTCGCCCCGCGCGGCGTCTCCTACGTGGGCGAGGGCGAGCTGTCCCGCTTCTGCAAGATCGCCCACAACGTCATGTTGGGGGTCGTCATCCAGAACCTCGCCGAGATCACCATTCTGGCTGAGAAGGCTGGCGTGCCGCGCCACGCTTTCCTGGAGTTCATGAACAACGGCGTCATGGGCTCTATGTTCACGCGCTACAAGTCCAACGCCTTCGTCAACCTCGACTGGACAACCACCTTTACGCCAGAGCTGCTGCGCAAGGACCTCGACCTGGGGCTCGAGGCCGCCCGGCGGCTCAACGTGCCGATGCCGGTCACGGCCGCTACGCGCGAGGCGCTGCAGGCCCACTTCGGCGCCGCCACCCTGCAGCCCGACCCCAAGGCCTATCTGGAGAAGGACTTCGCCGCAACGCTGGAGACCGTGGCTCTTGCCGCCGGCATCAAGCTCAAGAGCGAGAACGTGCCCGTGCCCAGCGGCCTGGAGTCGTAGTCTGGGCTGGCCTGGACCCCACAGCCCGAAAAGAGTCTGGTTTCAGTGGGGCTTCGGCCACCCAGATGCGCCGATCACGCCTTCGATCTTTCATCGCAACGACGGCGCTGTCTTGCAACAGGTCCTCGACAAGCCAAAGAACAGCTCGCTTTCCGGGGAGCTCCTATTTTGAAGCCAAACATGTCCCCATGCGTATGCCACGGCGTGGCCTTCGAAACCAAGGTAATGTCACCAGGTTCGCGTTCCGCCCCGAACGTCAGAACGCCATCAGGGCTGACATACTTTGCGATGCCCGAAGTGGACGGATCAGACAGATCGCAGCCTTTCCGTGGAATATCAATCCAGCTTTGACCTGACCCATCGAAATGAGATCTGGCCGGATCGGTGGCGTTGTTCCTCTATGTCAGCAGCCCGGGCCGCCGCATATCCACCAAAGGCGCCTGCACGATCATGATCTCGCGACCGTCGTCCAGTGATACCCACATCACGAGGGCACGGGCTTCCCCTCTCGGCATCTCTCGTCCCGCCCTTCACCACACGCGAAACGATCCGCGTTTCCGCCACAGGGTCACGCCAATAGATGTAGGCATAGAACACAGCAGGCGGCCCAACGGCCAGGGCGACCACCAAGGCAATGCCGGTCCGTCCCTTCCAGACGAGCCAGTCCAGCTTTCGCCCTGTTTCCGATCGCATCCGGGGTGAAGCCGAACGGCGAGTTAGCGTGGTATCCGCGTAACCCCGCCGTTGCCAGCTCTCAGCGCGAGGACACGCCAAGTTACGGCGCTTTGCGTCCTTAACCCGCTCTACGGCTCTTATCCAGCGCCGCGAACGTGCCGCCTTCCTTGGAGAGGCGCTCGATCAGCGGGGCGATCCTCCACCGTGCGCCGTACTTGGCCTCGTAGGCCTTGATCTTCTCGGCCGCAGCCTTCATGCCGATGACGTTATCGACCTGCCACATGGGACCGCCGCGCCAACCGGGGAAGCCGTAGCCGTTGAGGTACATGGTGTCGCAATCGCTGGCACGCAGTGCGATGCCCTCCTCCAGGATCTTGGCGCCCTCATTCGCCAGCCGCAGCAGGCAGCGCTCCACGATCTCCTCGGCAGGGACGTGCCGCTGCTTGATCTGCAACCCCTCAGCTTCCGCCCGGATCAGCGCCTCGATCTCGGGATCGACCTGGCGCTTGCGGTCGGCGTCGTACCTATAGAAGCCCGCGCCAGTCTTCTGCCCGTGCCGACCCATCTCCACGATCTTGTCGGGGATGCGCGCGAATTGCGCCGCCTCGCCCGTGAGCTTCCGCTCCTGGCGGATGCGGTAGCTCACGTCGAGCCCGGCGAGGTCGCCCACCGCCAGCGGCCCCATGGCCATGCCCCAGGCCTCCATGGCCCCGTCGATCTCGCGCGGCATGGCGCCTTCGAGCAGCATGGCGTACACCTCGCTCGTATAGGCGTGCAGCATCCGGTTGCCCACGAAGCCGTCGCACACGCCAGCCTGCACGCCCACCTTGCCGATCTTCTTAGCGATGGCCATGGCCGTGGCCATCACGTCCGGTGCTGTCTTCTCCGCGCGCACGATCTCCAACAGGCGCATGATGTTGGCAGGCGAGAAGAAGTGCAGGCCCAGCACGTCCTGGGGGCGCTTGGTCTCGGCCGCGATAGCATTCACATCCAGCGTAGACGTGTTGGTTGCGATGATGCCACCGGGCTTGGCGATCTTGTCGAGCTTGGCGAAGATCTCTTTCTTGAGCGCCAGGTTCTCGAATACCGCCTCGATGATCAGGTCCGCCTGCGCGAGGTCCTCCATCTTCAAGGACGGCGTGAGCTTGGCGAAGCGGTCGTTCGCCTGCGCCTCGGTAATGCGCCCGCGCTTGGCGTTGGCTTCCAGCGTCTCCTTGATGCGCGCCACGCCCTTGTCGAGCGCCTCCTGCGCCGTTTCCACGACGGTCACGGGGAAGCCGGCGTTGAGAAACGCGAGGCTGATGCCGGTGCCCATGGTGCCGGCGCCTAGGATGCCCACCGTCTTGATGTCGCGCAGCCTCACGTTGGGGCCGATGCCAGGCAGGTTGGCAGCTTGCCGTTCGGCGAAAAACTTGTACTGCAGGGCGCGCGCATATGGGCTGGAGTTGGTCTCCACGAACGCCTTGCGTTCCAACGCGCTGCCTTCGGCCACGGGCAGTGTCGCCGCTTCGACCGCATCGATGGCCGCGTTGGGTGCTACAGGCCCGCTCGGGTGCCGGCCGACCGAGGCGCGAGCCTTGTCGAACAGGCCGGCCGGAATCGATGCTTTGTCGATGACGATGGCGCCCACGCGCCGCGGCGGGTTGCCGATCTGCCCGCGGGCGAAGGCCACGGCCTCGGCAACCACGTCGCCGTCGGCCACCTTGTCCACGAGCCCGATCTTGGCGGCCTTGACGGCATCGATGAAGGCTCCGGTGGTGATCATCTGCAGTGCCTGCTCGACGCCCACCAGTCGCGGCAACCGTTGGGTGCCGCCGGCGCCGGGCAGGATGCCCAGCGTGATCTCGGGAAGCCCGAGCTGGCGCACGTCCTTCCCCACCACGCGGTAGTGACACCCGAGCGACAGCTCCAGCCCGCCGCCCAGTGCAGTCCCGTTGATGGCCGCCACCATCGGCTTGTCGCTGCCCTCGATGCGGCCAATCATCGGCTGCAGGTGCGGCTCCCTGACCCCCAAGCTGAACTCGGAGATGTCGGCGCCGGCCGAGAAGAACCGACCCGTTCCAGTCAGGACGATCGCCTTAACCGCGGGATCGGCCAGGGCTTCGTTCAGGTGCTTCTCTAGGTCCACGCGCAGTGCGTGGCCGAGCGCATTGACCGGAGGGTTGTTCATGCGCAGAACCGCCACGCCGCCTTGTCTTTCCAGTTCCACGATCGCCACGATCATTCCTCCTCTTGTGCTGGGGATGCCGGCCGTGCCTCTCCCGGCGTGCCAGCTGGCGCTTGGCGCAAGGCGCAGGCTAGGGCTAGTCTCAAGGAAAGAGAGAACAAAGCAAGCATAAAGCAACGCTGCGGAGGAGAGCCCATGCTGCGCGGGTTGATGATGGACCGGCCGCTCCTGGTGTCGAGCGTGATCGACTATGCCGCCGACGCCTACCCTGATGTGGAGATCGTGTCGCAGACCGTGGAGGGCGGCCTGCACCGCTACGGCTACCGTGCGGCGCGCGGGCGCATCGGCCGTCTCGCCAACGCCCTCCTGGGGCTCGGCATCAAACCGGGCGACCGGGTGGCGACGCTGGCCTGGAACGGCCACCGGCACTTCGAGCTCTACTACGCCATCGCCGGCATCGGAGCGGTGTGCCACACCATCAACCCGCGCCTGTTCCCGGATCAGATCTCCTACATCGCCAACCACGCCGAGGACACGGCGCTGTTTTTCGACCTCACATTCCTGCCGCTGGTGGAGAAGCTGGCCCCCGCCTTGAAGAGCGTGCGCACCTTCGCCCTGATGACCGACCACGCGCACATGCCGGCCAACGGCCAGCTCAACGACCTTCTCTGCTACGAGGGCCTGGTGGAGGAGATGAACCCGCACATCGAATGGCCGGAGTTCGACGAGAATGCGGCATGCGCGCTGTGCTACACCTCGGGCACCACCGGCGAACCCAAGGGCGTCCTCTACTCCAACCGCTCGATGCTCCTGCACAGCCTCTTCCTCACGGCTACGCGCGCCGACCTATTCGCGCACAACCGCAGGATCCTGCCGGTGGTGCCCCTGTTCCACGCCAACGCCTGGAGTCTGCCCTACATAACGCCGATGACGGGCTGCACCCTGATCTTCCCGGGCGCCAGGCTAGACGGCCCCGCGCTCTACGACCTGATGGAGAGGGAAAAGGCCGAGGCCGGATGGGGCGTGCCGACGGTGTGGCTCGGGCTCATCGACGAGTTCAGGAAGCGTGGGCGCAAACCGCCGCATCTGCGGCAAATTTTGAGCGGCGGCTCGGCGGTCCCGCAGGCGATGATCGACACGCTGATCCGCGACTGGGATATCGAGGTTACGCACGGATGGGGCATGACGGAGATGAGCCCCGTGGGCTCCCTCACGTTGCTGCGTCCCGAGGAGCGCGCCAAGCCGCACCTGGAACGCGCCCAGCTCGTGGCCAAGCAGGGGCGGCGCATGTTCGGCGTCGACCTCAAGGTGATCGACGAGAAGGGCAGGCGCGCACCCGCGGACGGGGAGACCTCGGGCGAGCTGTACGTGCGCGGCGCGGCCGTGGTGTCGGGCTACTATAAGAACGAGGAGGCCACACGCAGACAGGTCGACGCCGAGGGCTGGTTCGGCACCGGCGACGTGGCCAAGATAACGCCGGATGGCTGGCTCGTCATCGTCGACCGCACCAAGGACCTGGTGAAGTCGGGCGGCGAGTGGATCAGCTCCATCGACGTGGAGAACGCCGCCATGGCCTGCCAAGGCCTCGCCCAATGCGCCGTGATCGGCGTGCCCCACCCCAAATGGCACGAGCGACCCCTGCTGGTGGCCGTGAAGGCACCCGGCGCCAACCCCACCAAGACCGAGATCCTCGACACGCTGGCGAGGAAGGTAGCCAAATGGCAGCTCCCCGACGACGTGGTGTTCGTTGACACCCTGCCCATGACCGCGACGGGCAAGATCTCCAAGAAGGACCTGCGCGCCCGGTTCGCAGACTACAAGCTGCCGGCGTGAACGACCGCGCTCTCGGGATAGCCTGTCAGCCGGCGAAAACGCCCCGCAGGGAATCAACGAGCAGACGCTCCCGTACTTCTGGATCGGGCAGCGAGAGCTGGGTCTGGAACAGCTCGTAAACCAGCTGGCACACCTTGTCCGCGGGGGCCTGCGCCATGGCCTGACGGTTGGCAATGAGCGCGAAGTCCTCCCGCGTCCAGCCACGCTCAGCCAGCGCGTTGGCCAGCACCGCGTACTGGGCCTGGCTCGGCTGCGGATATACGCGCGGTACCTGCCGCCCCTCCGCGATCGCCTCGAATATCGCAGTCGCCAGCGCCTGCAGGTGCGCGGTATCCTCCGAGGAGCCCTGCAGCATCGCAACGATCAGGGGCTCGGCTTCTCCCTGCCTGATGAAGCCGCTGCATGCCTCCACACTGTGCGCGCGCAGCTTGTCCAGCGTCTCGAAATACGCGTTGGCCACCGTCTTGAGCAAGGGCAGCGTGGCTGACAGGCCGTTCGCGACCTGCTGGCGGCGCAGCTCCGCGAGCTTGCGCGCCACGTGCTGGCCGATCACGGCGTCATCCTTGCCCTCGCTCGCCAGGGTGGCCGCCTCTGCGAGGCGCTGAGCATACCAGTCGGGGAACTCGCGCTTGATGATGCGCCACAACGCGCTCCTCTGCAGCGTGGCGTCGATGGCCTCGGTGCTGCTGGCACGGAAGCCGATGAGGGGCGGCATCTCCAGGCTCTTGCGGTCGGCGATGGACATGGCCCCGGACGACGTGCTCAGTGCAGCAGCGAAGCCGGCCAGCTGCTCGCGATACTGGTACCCGGCGCCGCCCACCCCGGCGAGGAGGATGACGAG
>JAFMSC010000157.1 GCA_017353825.1 Hyphomicrobiaceae bacterium
CCGAACAGCACCGTGTCGACTTGCGTCGGCTGGGCTGCGCCGGCGAGCCGATGCGCAAGCGCCGCAGCCAGGTCGGCGACTGAGATCGGGTAGCGGCCGACCAGGGCCGCGGCGATCGCCAACGCGGCAAGCAGAGCCGCAAGCACGAGGAGGACGCCCCAGCCGGAGTGGGCCGACCTGGTCTCAGCCGGCTTCGGGTTCGTGTGCCGATCCTGGGCTGCTAGCTCTTGCACCGCCCTTCACTTCTCGGGCTTCGCCGCGGTTGCCGGCGCCAGCAGGCTGTCGATCTGAGCCTCGGTCAGATCGACGTGGTAGAACAGCTTATAGAACTGCCGCGTCGTATCGCGAAGGCTCTCGGGGAAGTGGCGCGGGTAGAGCACCGAGGCCAGCCAGCGGATGCCGATTAGTCGGTTCACGCCGGGCGGGGCATCGAACCAGGCGTAGGGCAGGCTGGGCGCAAGATAGATGCGAGCCTCGCGCACGGCCTTGACGGAGGCCCAGAGCGGGTCGTTCTGCACCAAACGGTGGAAGGTTGGGTCGAGCACCAGGATCACATCGGGGTTCCACGCCAGCACCTGCTCGATGGATACCCTGGTGATCCCGCCCTTCCCAGCCGCAGCGGCCACGTTGATTGCCCCGACGCGTTCCAGCACCTCCGTGTTGATCGAGCCGGCGAGGCCGGTCTCAAGGCCGTCGACCCCGCGGGCGTAGTAGACCTTAGGGCGCTCCGCCTCGGGGATGGCCGCGATGCGGCTGCTCAGTGCATTGAGCGTCTCGTCGGCATAGCGCGCGAGCCCTTCGGCGTTCTCGCTCGCGTCGAGCCATTCGCCCAGCAGCCGATAGACCTCGGGCGTCCCCTTCAGTGAGCCGTCGATGAGAAGGTAGGGGATCTTGGTCTGCTCTTGCACACCGTCGGCGAGCGACACGTAGGTCGGCCCTACGCTGCCCACGTCTATGATGAGGTCGGGCTTGAACCTCAGTACGTTCTCAAGGTTGGCGGTGTTGCCGCGGCCGGTGAGCCGGCCGTATTCGGGCAGCTCGCGCACAGAGTCCATCAGGAACGCCTTCTCGGCCGCTCGCGGTGCGCGCACCCAGCCGATCAGGCTGTTGGGCGCCAGCGTGTAGAGAAGGATCGACGCCGGCGGACCCGCGGCCAGGACACGCGTGATGCGCCGGGGGATTTCGACGGTGCGGCCGGCGGAGTCGGTGACGCGGCGCGTCGTCTCTTGTGCCGATGCTGCGGGGAGTGCAAAGGCCGCCACCGCGAGGATGAGAACCGCGGACAGCCAGGCTTTCCAGTGCGGCATGACAGTTCCCCGCGCGCTCGATGTGCGTTGTGACCGGCGAAACATAGCGCGCGCGTCCCACCGGTCAATCTCCGTACCGCACGTCGATGGGCCATTCCCGCAACGCGTCGGTGCCCTTCGCTGCGGGGGGTGGGCCGGCGATAGGCTTGGCGCTTGACCGCGGTTGCAGTGTGGACCACACATCTTTGCGTTGGCTCCTTTTGCAACGGACGGGCAAGGCTGACCGATGAACGAGCCGCTGCGCACGCGTCTGAGGCGTGCACCGATCCTGCTGGCGCCCGGCGTCCACGACCCGCTGACGGCCTCGCTCGCTACCGATGCCGGCGCCGAGGCGCTCTACCTATCTGGCGCAGCCATCGCCTACACCAGGCTCGGGCGGCCGGACATCGGTCTGCCGTCCATGGCGGAGGTCGCGGACACCATCGCCCTGATCCGCGACCGCGTGGCGACGCCGCTGATCGTCGACGCTGACAACGGCTATGGCAATGCGCTCAACATGCAGCGCACCATGCGCGTGTTCGAACGGGCGGGGGCGAGCGCGCTGCAGATCGAAGACCAGGCGTACCCCAAACGTTGCGGCCACCTCTCGGGCAAGCGCCTGATCGCCGCCGCAGAAATGGCTGGCAAGCTGCGCGCAGCCGTGGATGCGCGCCAGAGCTCGGAAACGCTGGTGATCGCGCGCACCGACGCCATTGCGGTGGAGGGCTTCGAGGCGGCCATCGCGCGGGCCTCGCTCTATGCCGAGGCTGGCGCCGACGTGCTGTTCGTCGAGGCGCCGCGGTCTGAGGATGAGCTCGGCGCCGTCGCGGGCGCACTGAAAGGCATCCTGCCGCTGATGGCCAATATGGTGGAAGGCGGCGTGACGCCCCTCAAGTCCGCCGCCGAGCTTCAGGCGCTCGGCTTCGCCCTCGTGATATTCCCCGGCACCGCGGTGCGCGTCATCGCCCGGGCGGCGCGCGACGTCTACGGCGCATTGCTGCGGGAGGGATCAAGCCGGACCTTCCGTGACCGCATGTTCGCATTCAATGAGCTCAATGCTCTGATCGGGACGCCCGAGCTGCTGGCGCTGGGCAAGCGGTACGACGGGGGTGCGGCGTGAGCACAACGATGCTGGTCGAGATCGGAGCGCGATGATGTCTTCAGCTCCACGCACCCTGTTCGACAAGGTCTGGGACGCTCATGTGGTCGCCGTGCGCGAGGACGGCGAGGCGCTATTGTGGGTGGACCGGCATTTCGTGCACGAGGGTTCGCACCATGCCTTCCGCAAGCTTGAGGAGAAAGGCCGGGCGGTCGCCGAGCCGTCCCTCACCTTCGGCGTATCCGACCACTACGTGCCGACCCTGAGCCGGCCGCATATCGCCGATCCGGAGATTGCGGGCATGGTCGAGCGGCTGAACGGCAATGCCGCAAGACATGGGATACGCCTGTTCGGCCTCGACGATCCTGCGCAGGGGATTGTGCATGTGGTTGGGCCCGAGCAGGGCCTTACGCTGCCGGGCCTGCTGATCGTGTGCGGCGACAGCCACACCTCCACCCACGGCGCCCTTGGGGCGTTGGCGTTCGGCATCGGCGCCTCGGAGGTGGCGCACGTGCTCATGACGCAGACGCTCTGGCAGAAGAAGCCCAAGCGGATGCGAGTGACGGTATTGGGCAGGCTCAGTGCGCATGTTACGGCCAAGGACCTGGCGCTCTCCATCATCGCCAGCATAGGCGCAGGCGGCGCGCAGGGGCATGCCGTGGAATACGCCGGAGAGGCGGTCTCCGCGCTGTCCGTGGAGGCGCGGCTGACGCTGTGCAACATGTCAATCGAGGCCGGGGCGCGGTGCGGCATGATCGCACCGGACATGGCGACGTTCGCGTACCTGCGGGGCCGGCCACATGCGCCCAAGGGCGCCGATTTCGAGGCGATCGTTGACGAGTGGCGTGGGCTGGCGAGCGATCCGGGGGCCGTCTTCGACCGCGAGGTAGCCATCGACGCGCGCTTAGTGGAGCCCACGGTGACGTGGGGCGTGAGCCCCGAGGACGCGCTGCCGGTGGGCGGGACTGTGCCCCATGCCGACCTCGCTAATCCGCTGCGCGCAAAGTACGTGGCTGAGGCTCTCGCCTACATGGGCTTAGCGCCGGGTCAGAAGCTCACGGATATTGCCGTGGACCGCGTATTCATCGGCTCCTGCACCAACGGCCGCATCGAGGACCTGCGGGCTGCCGCCGCGGTGCTGGCGGGGCGCAAGGCGGTGGTGCCGGGGCTCGTCGCGCCCGGCTCCTCGGCGGTGAAACGGCAGGCGGAGGCGGAGGGGCTTGACCGCATCTTCGAGGCGGCGGGGCTGACCTGGGCCGACTCGGGCTGCTCCATGTGCGTGGGCATGAACGGCGACCGGCTGGCGCCCGGCGAGCGTTGCGCCTCCACAACCAACCGCAACTTCCGCGGCCGGCAGGGACCGCTGTCGCGCACGCACCTGATGTCGCCCGCGATGGTGGCCGCCGCCGCCGTCGCCGGCCGGATTGCCGATGTCCGGACGCTTGCAGGTGAGGGCCAGTGACTTGGAAGACTGACTTGGATGGCTGACCTGGATGACTGACCCGGATGACCGACTTGGATGACCGACATGGACAAGTTCCTCACCCTTCGCGGTATCGCCTGCCCGCTGGAGATGGAGAACGTCGATACCGACCAGCTCATCCCCGCGCGCTTCTTGAGTCGCTCGCGAGCTGATGGCTACGGCGGCTTCCTGCTGCACGACCTGCGTTTCGACGCACACGGCAGGCCGCGCGGGTTCACCCTGGACGAGCCGCGCTACGCGGGCGCGTCAGTGGTGGTCGCGCGGCGCAACTTCGGCACCGGCTCCTCCCGCGAGGCGGCCGTGTATGCGCTCTGGGACTATGGCGTCCGCTGCGTCGTCGCGCCATCGTTCGGTGACATCTTCTCGGGCAACGCCGTCAAGAACGGGCTGCTGACGGCAGTCGTGCCCGAGCCCGATGCCGAGGCGCTGCTCGCCTGGTTGCGCCACGCAGGCGCGCCGGAGCTGACGGTGGATCTGGAGGGCCAGACCATCGTCGGCGGCGGCCTCCCCTTCACCTTCTCCATCGATCCAGTGCGCCGCCTCCGGCTGCTCAATGGCTGGGACGATCTCGATCTCACGCTGCAGTACACGGCGGATATCGCAGCTTTCCGCGAGGCCAGATGCAAGGCGCACCGCTGGGCGTTTCCCGCGCTCCCGCCGGTGGAGCGGGACGGGAACGCCCGATCATAGGCACCTCCGATAGAAGGATAGCTAGTCACGGTTCATCCTATCCTCAGACGATGCTGCCGTTCGCCCGGCATGTCGCCTAGCCCGACCTCGGAAATGGGCACGCGGGCTGTCGTGGATTTGCTCCTCAGCGCCTGAGCCTGGGGTGCGGTCCGCACCGCGCCCGGCATGGTGGACAGACCACCAGATCGGGTTCGGCGGGTCGATCATGATCGTCGCCGGGACACGCCCCCGGCGCTGGCCGGGAGAGGGGGCGAGGGTCCCCCGCACCGTCTGGGGCAAATGGTGTGGATGGGTCAAAGTCGTTTCGGGATCCCGGCATGGTCGATTGGCCATCCAAGCGTTGGGCGGCCGTCGGAGCCGGCCGGGCAAGGGCGTTCTATGCGCCCGGCACCGGGTGGTAGGTCACGGGGTCTTCAGGCGCGAGCCCGCTCGCCTCTTCCGTCTTTCATCCTCATCCGATCCCCATCCCATCCTTCTCCCATCCTCCTCTGGGCGGTCTCGGTCCGCCGAAGCCAAGTGGTCTCGGTCCGTCAGTGCGGGGATAAACGTCCTGGCGGCCCGCGCTCATCCTTGGCCGGCGCGTGTGGCGCTCGGGGAGCCGGTGTCATGCCAAAGATCTGACACAGCAGACCCACAGGCCTCACGCTGCTGGGCAGCCATGCGAGAATGCCGCGTTCATTCCCGCGCCCAACTGCGGCATTGTCCGGCGCCCATGCTGCCTCCGCCTGACCGGTCCTTGTCCCCCGCGAACCTCATCACGCACGTGAGCCTGATTGGCTTCGCCACGGCGCTGTCGACGCGCTCGGTGGACCCCATCATCCCGCCCATCGCCGAAAGCCTCAGCGCCGAGCCCGCGCGGGTGGCGCTGCTGATAACGGCGTTCACGCTGCCGTTCGTGCTGGTGCAGCCGATCATGGGGCCGGTCGCCGACGCCATCGGCAAAGTGCGCATGATGCTGATCTGTCTTCTCGTCATCATCGCCACCTCGTTTGCGTGTGCGCTGGCGCCCAGCCTCGCACTGCTCATGATTGCGCGCATCGTCTGCGGCGCCGCCACTGGGGGCATCTATCCGGTGGGCATGGCGATCATCTCCGACGCGGTGCCGCTGCAGCAGCGGCAGGTGGGGATCGCGCGCTGGCTCACCGTCGTCGTCAGCGGTAACCTTCTAGGCTCCGCGTTCGCCGGCGGCCTGGCCGATCTCTTCGGCTGGCGCGCGGTGTTCCTGGGCGTCGGGTTATGCGCGGTTGCGGCCCTTGCCAACGCGGTGATCAACCTGCGCCACGTCGCGCAGGCGCCGGCGGCGCAGCTCGACCTTGCCTCGATCCCAGCGCGCTATCTCGCCATCTTCGCCAACCCGCGCGCCAAGATCTGCTTTTTCGCGGTGTTCCTGGAGGGTGTCGCGATCTTCGGGTTGTTCTCCTTCGTGGCTCTTCTGCTGGTGGCGGCTGGCGAGCCCAGAGGCGCCATCGCTGGGCTGGTGATCGGGGGATTCTCGGTCGGGGGCATCGCCTATTCGCTTGCCGTCACGCCCATCACGCGCCGCTGGCAGCCGCGCGAGCTGATGCTGGGCGGCGGGGCCCTGTGCGCGGGCTCGTTTGCGGGCGTCGCGCTTGATCCGGCGTGGCCGGTGCAATTCGCGCTGTTCGCGGCCATGGGGATCGGGTTCTATACGCTCCACAGCTGCATCCAGGTGGAGGCCAGCGAGCTGTCGACGGCGGCGCGCGGCACCGCGCTGTCCATGCACTCGCTGTCATTCTTCCTGGGCCACGCCGCCGGGCCAGTGCTCTACGGCATCGGCTTTGCTTGGCTCGGGGCGGGCGTCTCGGTGCTGCTCGGCGGCGTAGTGGTGATGCTCACCGCGGCAATGTGTGCGCGCTATCTGCGCCGGGGCACGGGCGTATAGCGTGGGTTGGCGACGCCGGCCTCGGGGCGCAGTCGGGCCCCAAGCCCGACCCCGACCCATCGTCAATGCACCAAGGCGGCGGGCGATTGCTGGGCGCAGGCCGCGACGGGCGCGCCGCGAAACTCGAGGCGGAATAGCCCACCCTGGCTGGCGGGCCTCACCTCCAGCTTGCCGCCGAGCTGCTGGGCCAGCGCGCGTACCAGATCGAGGCCCAGGCCGCTGCCCTGGCTACGGCCGCTGCCAAGCCCGACGCCGTCATCCTCCACGCTGAGGTAGAGGCGGTCTCCCGCCTCCTCCTCCAGGGTCACGCGCACGGTGCCGGGGCGGCCGTCGGGGAACGCGTACTTGACGGCGTTGGTGACCAGCTCGTTGACGATCAGCCCGAGCGGGATGGCCTCGGCCACGGACAGGCGGCGGCTGACGGCGGAGCACCGGATCGAGAGCGGTTGGCCGCGTGCGATCAACACCTGCAGATCCTCGCACAGCTCCTGGATGAACGCCTTGCTGTCGAGGCACACCTCGTCGCTCTCACGGCGCAAGCGGCCGTGTACGCGCGCCAGCACCATCACCTGTTCGACGGCTTCGTTCAGCACCGACCTGGCATTGGGATCGCCGACCTGGTCGGCCTTGCGCCGGATCAGCGAGGCCACCGCCGCGAAGTTGTTGGCCACCCGATGCGCCAGCTCGCGCAGCAGCACGGAATTCGCGCGCTCGGAGAGCTCCAGCACGTGCGCCGCCTGGTCGGCAGCGATCAGCTCCTGCGCAAGCCTGGCCAGCCCGACGGCGCTGCCGGCGGCCAGGAGAGCGTAGAGCTCGACCCGGATCAGGTCGGACGCGTGGATGAGCAAGGCCGGGTTGCTGCCGGGTTCGAAGAAGAAGAACGAGAGGAACGTACTCAACCCCACGGCGAACAAGCCGACGCCCCGGCCGAAGGCTAGGGCTGTGGCGCTGACGATGAGGAAGAACAGGAGGAACGGCTCGCCGGGGACCTCTCTCTCTAGGGGGATCTGAAAGAGGTAGGCGATGGCCACGGCCATTGTAGCGACGCCGAGGCGGGCCGCGAGTGACCAGCGGTGCATCGCATTCAGACATGCCAGCATGGACGCCCCTCCGACGCTGGTGCCTCGGACGTGGGACAGAGGCCCGCCTATCCAGATGACTTGATTACTTTCAGACCATTTTGCGGCCGGAGCGCGGCCGCGCGGCCATGCCTTGCGATCGGCCGGGGTCGCTACGTGACTGGCGGTGGGTTTCCCGCAGCAGCATTAACGGCCTGGTCACCATGCCGGCCATCGGCTTTTGCGGGCTCGGTTAACAGTCTGATCGCGGCGCCCCCTTGACCTGCCGCCGCGGCGCCCCCTTATTTCCAGGTGCCAGCTGGCCGGACGGCCGCTGCCGGGCGAAGAGGCTTTGCGGCCCGTACCGCCTGGTGGAGGAAAGTCCGGGCTCCAGGGATCGACGGTGGCGGCTAACGGCCGCCGGGGGCGACCCCAGGGAAAGTGCAACAGAAAGCAAACCGCCGTGCGAGGGTGACCTCGCATGGGTAAGGGTGAAAGGGTGCGGTAAGAGCGCACCGCGTCTCCGGCAACGGAGGTGGCACGGCAAACCCCGCCGGGAGCAAGACCGAATAGGGGCGGCATGGGCGCTGAGGCAACTCCGGCGACCAGGCGTGATCCCAGGCCGCCGCCCGGGTTGGTTGCTAGAGGCTGGGAGCGATCCCAGTCCCAGATGAATGGCCGTCGCGGAGGGCAACCTCCAGACAGAACCCGGCTTACAGGCCAGCTGGCATTATCTCATTGCTATTATCCCGGTGCTGCTGGTCAACGGACGCAACATCTGCCCGCTTGCGATCGCGGTCGCGCACAGCGGGCTGGTCGGGCTGCTTGGTCGGGCCGCCCGGTTGCGGCTGCCCGCAGCCCACAAAGCGCTTTCGACAGCTTGCTCGGCCCGCGCGGGCTCGGGTTGAAGGCGTGCCCTCGACACCATCGATCCCTTCGCGGCAGTCGGGGTGAATGAAAGTAGCTAGCGGGTTACTGCCAGGGCTAACAGTCATGTCGGCTGCCGCCACTCCGTGTTGGCTGCGGCCACCCCGCCGCATGAAAGACCTACCCCAACTTGCGCAGAAGATTCTGCGCAAG
>JAFMSC010000158.1 GCA_017353825.1 Hyphomicrobiaceae bacterium
GGTCTGACGCCATCTCAAGCGATCTTGAACCCGTCCTCCCAGCGCGAGATGCGCCCGATCGACGGCTGCGGGAAATGCACGGTGCACAGCACGGTGGCGCTGTCGCAGAAGCGTTCCAGCACCTTGCGCCGGCTCCTGCCGCCCTCGGCCGAGTCGTAGTCGGCGAACATGCCGAGCTCGGGATAGCGCGCCTGCAGTGGCGAGTGAATCATGTCGCCGGCGATCACCGCGTCCTGCCCGCGCTTGCCGACGTGCACAGCGAAGTGGTCGATGGAGTGTCCCGGGGTGGGGATGAGCCGTACCAGCTCGCTCAGCACGTGGTCGCTCTTGATGGTCTCGGCCCGGTTGGCGGCTACGATCGGCAGCACTGAATCCGTGATCCAGGGATGCCGGCTCGGGTCCGCCTTCTCCCTCTCGGTCCAAAACGCAAGCTCGCGGTCGGCGAACAGGTACTTGGCCTTGGGGAAGGTGGGCACCCAGCGGCCGTTATCGAGGCGCGTGTTCCACCCCACGTGATCGACGTGCAGGTGGGTGCACATCACGTAGTCGATATCGGCGACGCCGAGGCCGGTGGCGGCGAGGTTCCGCTCGTACTGGTCGCTGCTGCGCATGTGCCAGGCGGGCCGGGTGGGGCGGGGCTTGTGGTTTCCGACGCAACTGTCAACGAGGATGTTGTGGTGCGGCGTGCGCACGATATAGCTCTGTACGCACAGGATGAGCTTGCCGGAGTCGTCGATGTGGGTGGGCTTGAGCCAGTCCAGGTTGGCCTCGAGCAGCGCCGGCGTGAGCGTGGGGAAGAACTCCAGCGCCGGGAAGAACGCCCCCTGCTGCTCCACCACGCGATGGATCGTGATGTCGCCCAGTGAAACTTGCGTCGTCATGGCCTACCCCTTCAAGTGGACGCACCGATGCCATCTTAGCCGCGCGCGAACGCGAGGTGTCAACGTCGGTGTCAGAGCCCGGTGTCCGAAGCCGTTCGGCAAACGGCTTTTGAGGCGCGGTGCCAGACCCAGAACTCCCCGAGGGTCCGACACTCTTCGCTGGGGGAGAAGGCGATGAAGACATGGCTCAGCTGGAGCTCGGGCAAGGACTCGGCATGGTCGCTGCACGTGCTGCGTCAGAGTGATGGGGTCGAGGTCGTCGGCCTGTTCACCACCATCAACGCCGCCTTCGACCGAGTGGCCATGCATGGGGTGCGACGCGCGCTCGTGGAGGCTCAGGCGAGCGCGGCCGGCCTCCCGTTGCACCTCATCGATCTGCCCGACCCGTGCCCAAACGCGGCGTACGAGCGCATCATGGGTCTATTCCTGGCGAAAGCGCGGGCAGCGGGTGTCGAGGCGATGGCGTTCGGCGACCTGTTCCTTGCCGACATCCGCGCCTATCGCGAGCGCCAACTCGCCGGCACCGGCATCGCCCCGCTGTTCCCGCTCTGGGGCCGTGACACGCGCGGCCTGTCGCGCGAAATGATCGATGGCAGGCTGGTCGCGCATGTCACCTGCGTCGATCCAAGCCGGCTCGACCGCTCGCTCGTCGGGCGCCGCTTCGATCGCAGCTTCCTGGCGGACCTCCCAGCGGGCGCCGATCCGTGCGGCGAGAACGGCGAGTTCCACACCTTCGCCAGCGCCGGCCCGATGTTCGGCGCGCCTGTTGCCATCCGACCCGGCATTGTTACCGAGCGCGACGGCTTCGTGTTCGCCGACCTTCTGTCTGCCGGCTGGCCAGAATGAAGCATGTCTTCGGGTCTGCACCCGGGCTTAGGCCGGCGGGTGAGAAGACGTTCGAGCTGCGCGGCAAGAACGTGTTAGGGACTCCACCCCGTGTGCGGGCTGACCGACTACTCGCGCAAGACCGCCCCGTGATCGTCTTGGAGCGGCGGCGTTCGATGCGTCAGGAGGGGCCGGTCGTCGGGCGTGCCGTCTTCAGCAAGGCTACCTCGGCCTCCAGCTCGCGAATGCGGGCTTTGAGCTGAACGACCGTGCGCGCCACGTCCACTGCCTGGAACATCTGAGGGATGTGCTGCGGGCAGTTGGTGTCCCAGGCCTCGACCTCGAACACGATGGCCTGCTCGAGGCGCGCCGCATAGCCCTCGGGCCAGAGTCGTGCGAGCAGGGCGGCGTCGTCCACCATCACACGCGCTCGGCCCCACAGCTTTACGCGCCGCCGATGCGCGTAGTCCATGACGAAGATGTAAGCGCGCTCATTCTCGGCCAGGTTGCCCGTGGTGATGTACTGGCGGTTGCCCTTAAAGTCGGCGAAGCCCAGCGTGCGCTCGTTGATGACGCGCAAGAACCCCGGCGGGCCGCCGCGGTGCTGTACGTAGGGCTGGCCATCGGCGCTGGAGGTGGCGAGGTAGAACGAGCGCGCCTCAGCCAAGAAGGCGGCAAGGTCTTCCGTGATGGCCGTCCGGAAGCCGCCGCACTCCTCAAGCTTGGCAAAGTGCGCGCGCGAGCCGCGCTTCTCCTGGGCGGCCTTCACCGCGGGGCTGAAGGCGACATCGCTGGACGGCCTGGACATCGGCTATCGGTGCTCCTTTTCCCGGGTTATCGAGTCTCGTTCGCGCTCACATTAGGGCCGCCGCGGCAGCGCGCAGCATGAGAAGAGCTCGCGCGAACGTTGAGCAATCCGCAATATTGCGCAATGATTGGATGTGGCGAAGACGCTTGGTTGCAACACGCCGTATGAGGGCCGAAATGAGCAACGATCTAGCAATGGCGGCGCAGCTGGCGGGGCAGTCGCTGCGATTCGGCTGGTACTTTGCCCTCAACCGGGCGCTCGACTGGCGCACCGGCCAGCTCTCCCGCATGGGCGCGGCCCCACGCTACAAGCCGGTCGGCCCGGTGCCCTCGCTGCAGGAATTGCTGGCCTCGCAGGCGCAGCTGCTCATGAGCGACGCCCTCAACGTGCGGGACGGGCTCTACCCGCCCATGGACGATGATGCGGCCTCGCTGCCGGGCCATCTGGCGCGGGTGCGGCAGATGTTCGCGGACCTGCCTAACGCCTACGCCCGGCGCAAGCAGAAGGACGCCAGCACGGCCGGGCGGCAGCCGGCCGCCGATGGCCTGCCCGGCTACTACGCCCAAGACTTCCACTTCCAGACCGGCGGCTATCTCACCGAGGACTCGGCGCGGCTCTACGACGTGCAGGTCGAGACGCTGTTCATGGGCGCGGCCGGCCCGATGCGGCGTACGGCGCTGGCTCCCATCGCCGACTTCATGGGCGGCCGCGACCAGCGCCGGGTGAGGCTGCTCGACGTGGCCTGCGGCACCGGGCGCTTCCTGCGCCAGGTGCGCCTCGCCTATCCGGCCATGCGCCTCGCGGGCCTCGACCTGTCACGCCCGTACCTGGACGAGGCGCGGCGCCAGCTTAAGGGCCTGCGCGGGGCGGAGCTGATCGAGGCGCCGGCGGAGAAGATGCCCCTGGGTTCCGCCAGCGTCGACATCGTCACGTCGATCTTCCTGTTCCACGAGCTGCCTCCGGAGGTGCGCCGCTCTGTGACGGCCGAGATCGCGCGCGTGCTGAAGCCCGGCGGCTTGTTCGTGTTCCTCGACAGCCTGCAGATGGGCGATCGCCCCGGCTGGGACGGCCTGATCGAGGCCTTCCCTGAGCGTTTTCACGAGCCTTACTACCGCCACTACGCCATCGACGACCTGGAGGGCATGTTCACCGTCGCCGGCCTGGAGGCAGAGCTGACCACCACCCCGTTCCTGTCGAAGCTGATGGTACGGCGCAAGCGCTGACCGGACGGGCTCCGAGCGCTCACCGGCTCCCCACCGCCGCTTGCCGGGAGGGGGTGTCCGCCTCTCGACATTGGCGCCGGGAAGGCGCATAGCTCCCGCCTTTCGACGGCAAGGGTACGGACCGATGGCGAGCGTGAAAGGCGCAGGTACGGCGGTAAAGGCAGGCGCCTCGGCCGGGGCACGTGCAGGCGCCGCGTTGGGAGCGACGGCGACCTCGGAAAATCCGCTGCTGGCGCCGTGGGCGACACCGTTCGAGATGCCGCCGTTTGGCAAGATCCGGGCAGAGCATTTCGTGCCGGCGTTCAATCGGGCGTTTGCCGACCACATCAAGGAGGTCGAGGCAATCGCCGGCGACCGCGCCAAGCCAACCTTCGAGAACACGATCGAGGGCTTGGAGCGCGCCGGGCGCGGGCTCGATCGGGTGGCGAGCGTCTTTTACAACCTGGCCGGCACCGACACTGACGCGGCGATCCAGGCCATCGAGCGCAAGATTGCGCCGCGTTTTGCCAAGCACCACATGCGCATCTACCAGGACGCCAAGCTGTTCAAGCGCGTCGATGTCCTGGTGCGCGGGAAGGGCAAGCTTGGGCTCACCGAGGAACAGGTGCGGGTGCTGGAGCGCTACAACCGTGGCTTTGAGCGCGCCGGGGCGGCCCTTCGGCCTAAGGTGAGGGAGCGCATGGCGGCCATCGCCGAGCGGCTGGCCACGCTCGCCACCAGGTTCAACCAGAACGTGCTCGCCGACGAGCAGGCCTACCTTCTGCTTCTGGAGAGCGAGGACGAGTTGGCCGGCCTGCCCGAGGCGCTGCGCGCCGCAGCTGCGCAAACGGCAGCCGAGCGTGGCCACAAGGGCAAGTACGCGATCAGTCTGGCGCGCTCCTCGATCGAGTCGTTCCTGCAGTTCTCCGCCCGCCGCGACCTGCGCGAACAGGCCTACAAGGCCTGGCGCCTGCGAGGCGCCAACGGCGGCAAGACCGACAACCGCAAGATCGTCGCCGAGATCCTAGCGCTCAGGGCCGAGCGCGCGCGGCTGCTGGGGTTCTCCACACCCGCCGACGCGGCCCTGGAGTTCACGATGGCCAAGACGCCCAGGAATGTGCGCAAGCTGCTCATGCAGGTCTGGAAGCCGGCCAAGGCCCGGGCGGCGATAGAGCGCGCCGAGCTCGACAAGGCGGTGCTCAAGGAGGGCGGCAATTTCGAGCTGGCCGGCTGGGACTGGCGCTACTACGCCGAGAAGGTGCGCAAGGCCCGGTTCGACGTGGATGAGTCCGAGGTGAAGCCCTACCTGGCGCTTGACCGCGTGATCGCCGCGGCCTTCGACTGTGCCAGCCGGCTGTTCGGGGTCGGCTTCAAGGAGCGCACCGACCTGCCGGTCTACAACCCGGAGGTGCGCTCTTGGCAGGTGGTGGGCAAGGACGGGCGCCATGTCGGGCTGTTCCTGGGCGACTACTTCGCGCGGCCCTCCAAGCGCTCGGGTGCCTGGATGTCGGCCTGGCGCAAGGCGCACAAGCTCGACGCAGAAGAGATACGCCCCATCGTCGTCAATGTCATGAATTTCGCCAAGGGTGCGCCTGGCGAGCCGGCGCTGTTGAGCCTCGACGACGCGCGCACGCTGTTCCACGAGTTCGGCCACGCCCTGCACGGGCTGCTGACCGACGTGACGTATCCGTCCGTCTCCGGCACCAGCGTGGAGCGCGACTTCGTGGAGCTGCCCTCGCAGCTCTACGAGCATTGGTTCATGGCGCCGGAGGTCTTCAAGAGCTTCGCCCGGCACTACCAGAGCGGCAAACCCCTGCCGGAGGCCCTGCTGGGAAAGATCAAGGCGGCGCGCAACTTCAACCAGGGCTTCGCGACGGTGGAGTACACCGCCGCGGCCATCGTCGACCTTGACCTGCATGCGCTCAAGGATACGAGCCAGCTCGACGTCGACGCGTTCGAGAAGGAAACCCTGGAGCGGCTGGGGGTGCCTGCGGAGATCGGCATGCGCCACCGCATCCCGCACTTTCAGCACATCATCGGCGGCTACGCCTCGGGCTACTACAGCTACATGTGGTCGGAGGTGATGGATGCCGACGCCTTCAGCGCGTTCGAGGAGGCCGGCGACATCTTCGATCCTGCGCTCGCCAAGAAGCTGCACGACCACATCTACGCCGCCGGCGGTACGCGCGACCCCGCCAAACTCTACAAGGCCTTCCGCGGCCGCCAGCCCAAGGTGCAGGCGCTGCTGGAGAAGCGGGGTTTGGCGGCGTAACGCGTCGTCCCTGTACCGGATGGAGCGATGCGAGCGGGGCTCGGTCCGGCCTTGCGTCAGCTCGACTCGTTCGTCGCGGGGTCCCGGATCGTTGGCGAGCGGACCGACACCGACCGGCAGCGGATAAGACGCTGTACGCCGCGGCCTGAGCGTGGAGAGTTGTGCGGGTAGCCTCACCGCGGCGTCATGACCCGCGGACCCGGTCGAGGTACCCCCGCCCGGAGCGGATGTCCTATGCAACGACCGCACCCGCGTTCGAAGGGGCTCCTCGGTAATCCGTCTTCTTGATGACGCATGTGGAAAGCGCGATCACAATCACGCTCAGTTTTTCTCGGCCTCGGGCCTGCGGTCCGCGGCGTCCGGAACGCGGGTGCAATGACTTTCAGACGATAGGTCGTCCTGCCTGATGATCACGCCTTCCGGCGACCCGCGATCCACGCCAGCGCGCGGGCCATGTGGGTGCCCGCGGCCACGGCGCAGATCCACGCGCCGGAGGCCAGTGTGAACGGCAGAACAAGATGCACGAACTTGAAGGACAGCAGATCCACGGCGATTACGCCGAAACTGACCACGCGCCAGTCGAGGAAGTCGAACTTGCGCTCGTGGAAGCGCAGACTGAGCGTGAACCCCAGGACCGCCAGCACCAATAGGAACGCCTTCGTGGCATAGGGCCCGAGCTCGGCGTAGGAGCGGTCGCCGTCGATGAGCTCGGCCAGCATGTGGGCGTGCACCTCGATGCCCGGCATCTGCTTGCGGTCGCGCAGCGATAAGGGCGTCCAGAAGCGATCGAGCCCAAACAGAGCGCCGCCGATAAGGACGATGCGGTCCTTGAGAAGCTTGGCATTCTCCTCCGGCGCGGCCTTGAGAAGGTCGTGCGCGAGGATGCTGAGGAAGGTTGGCTGCCCATCGGCAGGCTTGAGGAGCCAGGCGATGCGGTCGGGGGGCTCTTCCTGCTTCCATCCGCCCGCTCTCGCCAGCCGGGAGGAGAGGCTCTCCTGGAAGCGCGCCTCGTCTGGCGGATCGCTGCGGTAGCGGATCACGTGGTCGCGCTCGATCCTGAGATCGATATACCCCGCCGGCGTATCGCCGATGAAGGCATATTGATAGGAGAGCCGCTCCGGTTCCAGCCACCCCGGTTCATAGGCGCCGAGGACCAGCTTGTTCTTCAGCCGCCGCACGGTCGCGACCAGCTTTTCGTCGGCCGCCTTTTCGGTGTCGCGTGTAAAGTAGAAGTCGAGGCCGATGGCGCGCGCCCCGGCCTTGTCCACCGCGTCGATGATGTCGGCGAGAAAGCCGCGGTTGAATGGCACAAGATAGGGATAGGGCTCGAGGCTCTTCTCGTTGATGTCGATGATGGCGATCTTAGGATGCGACGAGGGGAGCCGCTCGGACAGCCACGCGGTTCGCCAGTCTGCCGCCCAATGCTCGGCCCACAGCAGCGCCGGGGGCACGAGGAACAGGGCCACGAGGCCGAGCAAGGCGCCGAGGCAGATCGCGGCATTGTACCACGCCCCTGCTTCCCGCCCCTGAAGCCGCATCCGGGCGCTGACCGTCATGCGCAACCCTCACGTGCCCAAGGCCGCGACACGACCTCGCGGGACCTCCGACATCCCAAGGTCGAAGCACGGCCCTATGGCTTGGCTCCCGGCGTCGAATCCGGCCTGGAGCCGGAAGACGGCGCGTTCCCGGGCAGGCCGCCAGGCACGCTCTCGCTGTCACCGCCCTTGAATGAGCGGCCTCTTGCGGCTGGCGCGGCATCGCCCTCAGGAGGGGCCGAGATGCTGCGGCGTCTGGGCGGCGGCGGCTTCTTCTCGCCGGCGCTTGACGGCGCCTCCTCGGCGGTTGCGGCTCCTCCGACGAGCGCCGCGGCGGCCGTAGCGATCAGCAAGGCAAGCATCGCACGCCGACGAGCGAGCACAGGCAGCGTCCCGTCAATGGGGCTCTTGGCGTCCATGGGTTCCCCCAACAAATTTGCGCTTTCCGACGATCGACCGACTCTTGGCCACTACGATTGCACCCAAAACGGTCGAGAGGGCAAGAGGGCAGCCGTTGGCTCAGCCGCGCCTGCACCTCTCCCATCATTATATGTCAACGCATGCGTGTCCCCAGGATGACACCGGGCGGGGCGGCGATGGAGTCCGGCACGAAGAAGTCGGGCGCCAGTTCGACGCTCTTGTCCACGCGGTACGTCTCGAAATCGGTGACGCCATGCGCATAGAGCAGCGTGTCGTCGATGGCGAAGTGCCCTGTGAAGCTGTTCGCGTTCTGTGTCAGGATCAGGTGGGCGGCGTCTGCCATGATCTCAGGGGTGCGGCTGCGGCGGATCAGGGCATCGCCCCCTAACAGGTTCTCAATGGCCGCCGTGGCGATGGTGGTCCGCGGCCACAGTGTGTTGACGGCGATGCCGTCGTCCTTGAGCTCGCCCGATAGGCCAAGCGCGATGATGCTCATGTTGAATTTGGCCATCGAATAGGCCACGTGCGGCGCGAACCATTTCACGTTCATGTCGAGCGGCGGTGAGATCATCAGGATATGCGGGTTGGGCGCCGTCTTTAGGTGCGGGATACACGCCCTTGAGACCATGAAGGTGCCGCGCGC
>JAFMSC010000509.1 GCA_017353825.1 Hyphomicrobiaceae bacterium
CCCCGGAGCCGCGCTGCAGGCCACGCTGCGGCCCTACCAGCGGGCCGGCGTGCAGTGGCTCTACCTGCTGACGCGGCTGCGGCTGGGCGCCTGCCTTGCCGACGACATGGGGCTCGGCAAGACCATCCAGGTGCTGTCCTTGCTGCTGGTGCTGAAGCAGGAAGTCGGAGCCAATGGCAAATCCGGCGGCAAGCCCAGCCTGCTGGTGGCGCCGGCCTCGCTGCTCGCCAACTGGTCGGCCGAGATCGCCCGTTTCGCGCCGGGCCTGAAGGCGGTCGTGGCCCACCCCTCGGAGATGGCCCCCGAGCAGCTCAAGGCGGCCACCGCCGAGCACATCGGCGAGGCCGACCTTGTCATCACCAGCTACGGCTCGCTGGCGCGCGTGCCCTGGCTCGGCGCCACGCCCTGGCGGCTCGTGATCCTCGACGAGGCGCAGGCGATCAAGAACCCGGGCGCCCGGCAGACGCGGGCCGTCAAGGCGCTCGAGGCTGACACGCGCATCGCGCTGACCGGCACGCCGATCGAGAACCGGCTCGGCGACCTGTGGTCGATCTTCGACTTCGTCAACCCCGGCCTGCTCGGCTCGGCCAAGCAGTTCTCGGGCTTCGTCAAGCGCCTGGCCGAGCGGCCCGAGAGCCCCTATGCGCCGCTGCGCGACCTGGTGCGCCCCTACATCCTGCGCCGCCTCAAGACCGACAAGAGCATCATCGCCGACCTGCCCGACAAGACCGAGGTGAAGGCCTTCTGCCCGCTGAGCGCCAAGCAGGCTGCGCTCTATGCGCAAGCCGTCGAGGACCTGGGCCGCCAGCTGGAGACGGCCGACGGCATTGCCCGCCGCGGGCTGGTGCTGGCCCTCCTGATGCGCTTCAAGCAGATCTGCAACCACCCCTCGCAGTGGCTGGGCGACGGCCTCTGGACGGAGGCCGACTCGGGCAAGCTCGGCCGCCTGCGCGAGATCGCCGAGGTGGTGGCCGCCCGCCAGGAGAAGGCGCTGATCTTCACGCAGTTCAAGGAGACGACGGCGCCGCTGGCCGCCTTCCTGGGCTCGGTGTTCGGCCGGCCGGGCCTGGTGCTGCACGGCGAGACGCAGGTGGGCAAGCGCAAGGAGCTGGTGCGCCGCTTCCAGGAGGACGAGGACGTGCCGTTCTTCGTGCTGTCGGTGAAGGCCGGCGGAGCCGGGCTCAACCTCACGGCGGCCTCGCACGTCGTCCACTTCGACCGGTGGTGGAACCCGGCGGTGGAGAACCAGGCCACCGACCGCGCCTTCCGCATCGGCCAGACCCGCAACGTGCTTGTGCACAAGCTGGTCTGCCGGGGCACGGTGGAGGAGCGAATCGACCAGATGATCGAGAGCAAGAAGCAGCTGGCGGGGGACTTTCTCGAAGGCGGGGCCGAGCTGCAGCTGACCGAGATGAAGGACGACGAGCTGATGAAGCTCGTGGCGCTCGATCTCGGTGCCGCAATGAGGGAGGGGTGAGCGGTGTCCTACTACGACGCGTGGCGGCCCTACGTGCCGGTCGCCGAGCGGCGCGCCAAGGCGGAGCGGAAGCTGGCCTCCCTGCGCAAGAAGGGCCAGACGGTCAGCCCGGTGCGGATCGAGGGCCGCACCATCGCCCGCTCATTCTGGGGCAAGGCGTGGTGCACCAATCTGGAGCGCTACAGCGACTTCGCCAGCCGCCTGCCGCGCGGGCGCACCTACGTCCGCAACGGCTCGGTGGTGGATTTGCAGATCGCCAAGGGCGCGGTGCGCGCGTTTGTCAGCGGCTCCGAGCTTTACACGGTCGAGGTGGACATCGCGCCGGCGGCGGCGAAGCGCTGGAAGGCCATCTGCAGGGACTGCTCAGGCAGTATCGACTCGCTGGTCGAGCTGCTGCAAGGCCGCCTCTCGGAGCGGGTGATGGACCGGGTGTGCCGGGAGGGCGACGGGCTGTTCCCCTCGCCCGGCGAGATCGACCTCTCCTGCAGCTGCCCCGACTGGGCCGACATGTGCAAGCACGTCGCCGCCGTGCTCTACGGCATCGGCGCGAGGCTCGACGCGAGCCCCGAGCTGCTGTTCAAGCTGCGGGGCGTGGACGAGACGGAGCTGCTGGCGAGCGCCGACCCGCACGTGTCCCTGGCAACGCCCTCCCCGGCGGGAGCTAAGGTGCTCGACGCCGACAATGCGGCCGCCCTGTTCGGGCTGGAGATGGCCGAGCAGAGCGGGTCCGAGGGCTCCGCCGGCGGTGAGCGACAGCCTGCCAGGAAGAGGTCGCGGCGGGCGAACGGGCGCGCCGGAGCCCAAGCCGCCGCAAGCCAGAAGAACGGCGCGCGCCGTACCTCAATCGACCCGCCGAGTGCAGCCGGCGCAGCCGGCCGGCGAAAGCCCAGGAAGCAAGCAAGGACCGCGTGATTGGCCTTTCCGACCCGAGCCGTACCGCTGCCAACGCTGCCACCGATCAATTTTCCATAGCGATAACAACAACATAAGTGTTCGCAGTTTCATCCTGTATGGTGCGCCAATGATTTCAAAATGGGCGTACGGCGAAGCCCTGAACTGCGGGAAGGGCGCCGGCTAACACATAGCTAACAGCTGCGCGGTGATGCCGTGGTGTCCGGCCAGCCTGCGCCGGGGCCATCAGCCATCGGAGTATAGCGTTACAGTGTACACTCCGCGTGCCCGTCAGGCAGCCGGCCCTCCACCAATTTGGTGGACGCCCACCCTTCGCAGCGTCGGAAAGCCAGGTCAGGAGATCAGCGGACTGGAGAATCCGGCGACGAGCTTGACGAGCTCGGCCTGGCGGCGGGTGTTGGTCTTGGCGTAGATTCGCGACAGATGCGTCTTCACCGTGGCCTCGCCGACACCCAAGGCGGC
>JAFMSC010000019.1 GCA_017353825.1 Hyphomicrobiaceae bacterium
GCGAGCAGCCGGTCAGCCACAGGTCGAATACTGGGTGGGCGAGCGGATTGAGGCCGGGGCTCTCGGCGAACATCCAGCCGGTGAATATGCGCTTCTGGCTGCCATCGAAGAGGAGCTCATCGACCTCGACGAAGGTGGAGGTGCGGGGCGGCTCCTTGGGATCACGCGTGTAGCACGCGCGCGGGGTGATCCTGAGGGTCCTGAAGGCCTCGGTCTTGTTGATCTCGATGGGCAGCTGCTTGACCGCGGCCGTGACCTTGTCGAGCGCGGCGAAGTTGGCGGTCATGTTCTCGATACGCTGGGCCTCGGCGGGCGTCCGGCACAGGGACACCAGCACAACGGCCAAGGCCAGGGCGGCCAAGGGCAGCCACGCCGTACCGCAGCGGTCCAGTCGAAGCGCGCTCCTCAAACAATGCATAGCCAGGGACGCCAATCGAGAAGCAATTTCGTTGCGGGTCGCGCGCGGTTGAGACCGCGTCCGTGGTGCCATACGCAGGGACGGTCATGGAGCGCCAACATGGAACGCCAAACATGGGCGTCAATGTGGTGGCGCGCCCGCAAAATTGCGCCTACTCCGCCCCTTCCGCCGGCGGCCGCCAGGACTGGTAGTCGCCGGTGGCGGCCGGCCGCTTTCCGGTCGCGAGAATGCTGCCTGGAGGCCGGTAGGCCCCTTCGGTGCCGGTCATGTTCATTTGGTGCGCCTTCTCCCAGGGCCACGGCACATACCCGTCCTGGGTCGGCGGCGTATCGACCATATAGTGCAGCCACCCGTGCCACTCGGGCGGGACCTTGGAAGCCTCGGCGAGGTTCTTGTAGATAACCCATCGGCGCGGCACGCCGAGGGGACCGACGCCGCGGCTCTGCACGTAGTAGCGGTTGCCGGCACTGTCGGTACCCACCAGCTTACCCCTGAACGCTGTATAGATCCGGTTGGACCAGGAGTTCCCGCCCCACCAGCTGAATATCTCACTGAAGACGCTCATGCTTCCCGCATCGCCCGATGCCAAGCCCACGCCCACGGCTTATCGCATCGCCGGCGGGGCCTGTCCATGTCCGGTCGGTTGTCTGGTCCGTTGTCAGGTCGATGTCCGTTCAGGTCTCGCCATCTCTCGCCAGGTCTCGCCCATGTCTCGCAGCGCCTGCGGCGAGAGGCACAATGGCCACACTGGCAGGGGATTGGAATAGGGCGTGACTGTCGCCGCGGTCGATGTGCCGCGCCCATGACACAAGTGTGTGCACAACCGTGCGACGCAAGCACCCCCAAAATTCGGCCTTGAAACCAGTAAAGGGTGCGATAGATGATCTACATCTAGTAGCCGGCTCCGCTCGCACCTACAAGATGACGCTGCCTTCGAATCGTCATAGTGTGCATTTCATGGGCGTCGGCCGGCCGGCCTATGCGCTCTCCAAGACAACGGTGTCGCGCCGCCGCCTGAAACCAACATCGAAGCCTACAAAAAGGCAGGCGCTGGACACAAGATGGAGCTGCAGAGCTCCATCTTGTGTCGGATGACGTGCGTTAAACTTCTGTGCGCCGCGTGAGTACTGGCATCTACACAAAAGAAACTTCGACCTTGCTTGCGCCGTGCGCGTGCCGGCGCACGCCAAAACTCACGCGGGGGCAAGAAATGCAGATCAAGCGGCGCTTCACGACAGCGGGCCGGTCACCTTACGAGAAGATCCCGTTCCGTCGCGCCACCTCGGAGATCAAGAACCCAGATGGCTCGGTGGTGTTCCGACTCGATGGCTTTCTGGTCCCCGAACACTGGAGCCAGGTCGCGGCCGATATCCTTGCCCAGAAGTATTTCCGCAAGGCCGGGGTGTCCCGCCGCCTGAAGCGCGTCGAGGAGACCCAGGTGCCATCCTGGCTGTGGTGCTCCACGGCCGACGAGCGCCGTCTGGCTGAACTGCCCGAACACGAGCGCGCCGGCGGCGAGACCGACGCGCGCCAGGTCTTCGACCGCCTTGCCGGCACGTGGACCTACTGGGGCTGGAAGGGTGGCTATTTCACGAACGAGGACGATGCCCGCGCCTTCTACGACGAACATCGCTACATGCTCGCCATGCAGATGGGCGCGCCCAACAGCCCGCAGTGGTTCAACACGGGGCTGCACTGGGCCTACGGGATCGACGGCCCGAGCCAGGGGCACTGGTACGTGGATCCCTGGACCGGCGAGCCTAGTCCCTGCCAATCGGCCTACGAACATCCCCAGCCGCACGCCTGCTTCATCCAGTCGATCGAGGACGACCTCGTCAACGAGAACGGGATCATGGATTTGTGGGTGCGCGAGGCGCGCTTGTTCAAGTACGGCTCCGGCACCGGCTCCAACTTCTCCAAGCTCCGCGCGGAGAACGAGAAGCTGTCGGGCGGCGGCAAGTCGTCGGGCCTCATGAGCTTCCTTAAGATCGGTGACCGCGCTGCGGGCGCCATCAAGTCCGGCGGCACCACGCGCCGCGCCGCCAAGATGGTGGTCGTCGACATCGACCATCCGGACATCGAGGCCTACATCGACTGGAAGGTGAAGGAGGAGCAGAAGGTCGCCGCCCTCGTCACCGGCTCCAAGATCTGTGAGCGCCGCCTCAAGGCCATCATGCGGGCCTGCGTCAACTGCGAGGCTGCCGACGAGGCCTGCTACGACCCCACCAGGAACCCTGCCCTCAAGCGCGCGATCAAGGAGGCGCGGCGCGACCTCGTGCCCGACAACTACATCCGACGGGTCATCCAGTTCGCCCGCCAGGGCTACAGGGACATCGACTTTGCCGCGTACGATGCCGACTGGGACAGCGAGGCCTACCTCACGGTGTCAGGCCAGAACTCCAACAACTCAGTCCGCGTCACCGACGAGTTCCTGAATGCCGTCATCGCCGACAAGGACTGGGCGCTTACCGCCCGTCTCGATGGGCGCCCCGTGAAGACGGTCAAGGCGCGCGAACTATGGGCGAGGATCGGCTACGCGGCCTGGGCCTCGGCCGATCCCGGCATCCAGTTCCACACCACCATCAACGACTGGCACACCTGCCCGCAGGCCGGCCCGATCCGGGCATCCAATCCCTGCAGCGAGTATCTCTTCCTCGACGACACGGCCTGCAATCTCGCCTCGCTGAACCTTATGATGTTTCGGGGCGCGGACAAGCAGTTCGACGTGACAGCCTTCGAGCACGCCTGCCGGCTATGGACTATCGTGCTCGAAATCTCGGTGATGATGGCGCAGTTCCCGTCCCGGAGGATCGCCGAGCTGTCCCACCGCTACCGCACCCTAGGTCTCGGCTTTGCCAACATCGGCGGCTGGCTGATGGCGTCGGGCATCCCCTACGACAGCCCACAGGGCCGCGCCATCTGTGGTGCCATCTCGGCCATCATGACCGGCGCGGCTTACGCCACCTCGGCCGAGATGGCCAAGGAGCTCGGGCCGTTCCCCGGCTACCAGGCCAATGCCGGTGCCATGCTGCGTGTGGTCCGCAACCACCGCCGCGCGGCCTACGGCTTCAAGGATGGCTACGAGAAGCTGGCCATCGCGCCGGTGCCCCTCGATGCCGCCTCCTGCCCCGACGAAAAGCTGATCGCTGCGGCCCGGCGCGCCTGGGACCATGCCATTGCGCTCGGCCAGGAGCACGGCTACCGCAATGCACAGGCCACGGTGATCGCCCCCACCGGCACCATCGGCCTGGTGATGGACTGCGACACCACCGGCATCGAGCCCGACTTCGCGCTGGTCAAGTTCAAGAAGCTTGCCGGCGGTGGCTACTTCAAGATCATCAACCAGGCTGTGCCCGAGGCCCTGCGCGGCCTCGGTTACGGTAAGGCTGAGATCGCCGAGATCGAGGCCTACGCCGTCGGCCATGGTAGTTTGGCGCAAGCACCGGCCATCAATCACACCGTGCTGCGCGCCAAGGGCTTCACCGATGAGGCCTTGTGCAAGGTCGACGACGCGCTCAAGACCGCGTTCGACATCTCGTTCGTGTTCAACCGCTGGACCCTTGGCGAGCAGTTCCTCATTGGTGCGCTGAAGGTGCCGGCCGAAAGGCTCAACGAACCGGGCTTCGATCTGCTCACCCACCTCGGCTTCTCCAAGGCTGACGTCGACGCCGCCAACGAGCACGCCTGCGGAGCCATGACGCTGGAAGGGGCGCCGCACCTCGATGATGCGCACCTGCCCGTGTTTGACTGCGCGAGCCCCTGCGGCCGAAGGGGTAAGCGCTTCCTATCGGTGGAGAGCCACATCCGCATGATGGCCGCGGCGCAGCCGTTCATCTCCGGCGCCATCTCCAAGACCATCAACATGCCGAACGACGCGACTGTGGAGGACTGCAAGGAAGCCTACATGCTCTCCTGGCGCCTCGCCCTCAAGGCCAACGCGCTCTACCGCGACGGCTCCAAGCTCAGCCAGCCCCTCAACGCGCAGCTGCTGGCCGACGACGCGGGCGAGGCTGAGGAGGTGGCCGACCAGCTTACCTCCGACAAGCCGATGGTGGCACGCGCGGCGGTGGCTGCGGAGCGCATCGTGGAACGCATCGTGGAGCGGGCGCGCGAGCGCGAGAAGCTGCCCAGCCGGCGCAAGGGCTATACTCAGAAAGCCTCCGTCGGCGGCCACAAGGTCTACCTGCGCACCGGCGAGTACGACGACGGGCGCCTCGGCGAGATCTTCATCGACATGCACAAGGAAGGCGCCGCCTTCCGCTCTCTGATGAACAACTTCGCCATCGCCATCTCGCTAGGGCTCCAATACGGCGTGCCGTTGGAGGAGTACGTGGACGCCTTCACCTTCACGCGCTTCGAGCCGGCCGGCCTCGTGCAGGGCAACGAGACCATCAAGAACGCCACCTCCATCCTCGACTACATCTTCCGGGAGCTGGCGGTCTCCTATCTCGCTCGCAACGATCTGGCACACGTTGATCTGAGCGAGATCGCCAACACCGGTCTCGGCTCCTCGGAGGAGGCCCTTGAGGAGGGTCGTGACCCGCCGCCGGCCGCCAGGTTTCTGTCGCGTGGCCTCTTGCGCGGCCAGGAGAACCGCGTGTTCGCCTTGCGCTCCACCTCCAGCGCTGCCGTGGCCGAGGAGCCCGAGGTGCTGGGCCCTGTCGCCTCGCTGCAGCGTGAGGTGACGACCGCCTTCAGCTCGGAGCGGGCAAAAATGGAATCGGCCGTGGCCGCGCTCACCACGCTACAGCAGGAGCTTTACGCCCTAGAGCAGGAGATGGTGCCCGCCGCCCGCAAGGCGGATGCCTCGGTGACGGAGATCGCCCGCCAGCTCGCCGACCAGCTTGACGCGCGCGCCAAGGCGCGAGCCGCCAAGGGGAACCTGGAGGTCGACCGCGCCGCCGAGGCCCGCATCAAGGGCTACGAGGGCGAGAGCTGCCGCGAGTGCGGGAACTTTACCCTGGTCCGCAACGGCACCTGCCTCATATGCGACACCTGCGGCGGCACCAGTGGGTGCAGCTAGAGCAAGCTAGAGCTAGAGCTAGAGCGTACCCCGCTCGACGTGGCTCGCGGAGGCGGGCGGTGGCGATGGGGGCTGATCCCGGTCAACCGGAAGGCAATCGTGCACGCGATGGCTGTGTGTCGCGTGCCACACCCAGCAATGTCTTTCCGGTTCCGACCCCTATGCTTCAGAGCAAGCGCGTGCGTTCAGATCGTGAGACACGCGTGCATACGGATCGCTCGTTCCGCCGACGGCGAGCGCCGGCGTCGTGCCTTGCTTGCTAGAATGTCCACGCACGGACCCTTTCCTCGAAACGCCATGGGATTTGCGCGGGCGACTGAAGATGTGTGCGTCCTTATAATGGTCAGGCGCGAGAACAAGCGGCTGGGTGCATAGCGTCCGGCCTCGCATTTGGTCGCTTCGCTCCCGGCCTTGCCCTCGGTCGCTTCTCTCCCCGCGGCGCCGGGGTGACGAAATATAGCCTGGTCGGTACCAGCCAGATGCGCCTCTCCAGGCTCCGCCTTTCTTAACCGGGGCGCTCACACTATAGTCAGCCTCAAGCGACAAAGATTGATTGTGAGGTTGGCCCATGAGACGGTTGTTGCTAACCGCGATCGCGCTCGCTTTATGCGCGGTTGCCAGCGTCGGCGTGCAGGCGCAGACCTACCCGTCCCGCCCCGTTACCATCATCGTGCCGTTCCCGCCAGGCGGATCGACCGACGCCGCAGCACGCATCATGGCCGAGGGCATGCGGCCGATCCTGAGGCGGCCGGTGGTGATCGAGAACGTCGCCGGCGGCAGCGGGCTCGCCGGGGTCGAGCGGCTCGTACGCGCCGCGCCCGACGGCTACACCATCGACATCGGCCAGTGGGACACCCACGTCGGTAGCATCATCTACAACATCGCCTACGACTTGGAGAAGGACTTCACGCCGATCGGTCTGATCTCGGTCAATCCGCAGCTGCTGCTCGCCCGCAAGACGCTTGAGCCGTCCGATCTCAAGGGGCTTGTCGCCTGGATGAAGGCGAACCCCGGCAAGGGCATGTACGCTAACCAGAATGCCGCGGCGCGGGTGGCCGGCCTCCTGCTGCAGAAGGCGACCGGCACGGAGTTTCAGTACGTGCCCTACCAGGGCGCTGCCCCGGCCATGATCGATCTTGTTGCCGGCAAGATCGACCTCCTGGTGGTCCAGGCTGCTGCCGCACTCCCCCAGATGCGGGCGGGGAGCGTCAAGGCGATCGCCAACCTGTCGCCGCAGCGCTCGGCCGCCATCCCCAACATCCCGACCACGGGGGAAGGCGGCGTGCCCGGTTTCTACATGACCGGCTGGTTCGGGTTTTTTGCCCCCAAGGCGACGCCGCGCACCGCGATCGGGAAATTGAACGCCGCGATGGTGCAGGTGCTGGCCAACCCGAAAACGCGAACGCGCTTCGCCGAACTGGGCCTTGATGTGGCACCCAGGTCCCTGCAGACGCCCGAGGGATTGGCGGCTTTTCACAAGGTGGAAATGGAAGCGTGGTGGCCAATCATCAGGGCGGCTGGAATCACGACGCAATGAACCGTGTCGCACCATTGACGCATTGACGTTAATGTCTGTGACAATTATGCGATGCGCACGTCGGCACCCGCCGGCCGGTCGGCGCCACGTATTGGCTCGCGCTGAAAATTCGCAGGTTCGGATCTCGCAAGGGTGGTCCATGGAGCCGTCGAATTACGAGCTTGTCCGCTATCCATCAGGCCAGTTCGTCATCACCCGGGTTGCCATGACCGCCAACGGCGTCCCGTGCTCGGGCCCGCGCGATGTTGTGGGTGCCTACACCAGCGAGCAGGAAGCGCAGAGCGCGCTTGACCGCCTGTCGAGCGTCAGCCCGCAGCCCGCGGTCGACGCATCGGCCACCGCCCAGCGGGGCTGATGGCGCTACCGGCGCTGCATGCGCCCTGGACGCACCACGAGTTTGCCCAACGAATCAGTTGTGGGTCTCTCGCCAACCACGCGAGTGACACCCATGGCATTCATAGCCCCGGATCGCAATCCAAGCCTCTATCTTCTCAAAGACCACCTCGACACCGCGCTGGCACTGGGTGAGGATCTTCTCGCTGAACAGCTGGCGCTCTCGCCGGTAGACCGGCCCGGCCTGCGCGATTGGATCCGGCAGACCCGCGACCTTGAGGACTTCCTCGCCTCGCTGCGCACACTGGAATATGCGCTGACGGCGCGTCTCATGCAGGCCCGCAAGCGGGCCGAGGAGATGCGGCGCAGCGACAGCCGCCTCAAGCAAATGATCGCCCTGTTCGTGGCCGGGACAGTTCCGCTCCTGGACGCCGCCGCCGAGCTGGGCGACACCGACGCTCGCAATTTCGACGGCACCGATTCGGCGCTCGCTTTTCTGCGTAGCCGCGGGCTGCTCGCGCCCGACGCCGCCGGCCTGGAGCTGGTGTCCAACTTGGCCGTGGGCGAGGACTACCTGGTTGCGGGCCGCATCGAGCTCGGCACCCTCCTCGACTTCACCGCCACCTTCCTTGACACCCTCGACCTGCTCTACGATTTCCCCGCCGCTGCGGAAGACGGTCTCGATATGCCCGCGCCAGGGCCCTTGGAGGAGCGCGCCCGCCACCCGGCCGAGCCCAGCGCCGCCAACTGACCGGCCGCCCGCCTGGCAGGCAGCGGGTGCATGGCAGCGGGTGACTGGCAGCGGGTGACCATGAATGTTGGGTCCTCAGCCCAGGCTCTTGGCCAAGCTTGGCCCAACCCTATGAGGCCGCCGCGTGCGTGCGGCCGGCGCCTTTGCAGGTGCGAGCTTGCCTCCGGCAGGCCCCAAAGGCCCCAACTCCATGAGTGGGCGAAATTCCACTGGACCCGAGGGGCGGGACGCCTCAATATTCGGCCCAAGTTCGTCTGGGTGCAAGAACCCGGCACGCGGTCCGTCACCGCCACGCAAAAAAGCCACCCTGGGAGGAGTGTTGGTCCTCGATGGTCGCCGCCGTTGCCGAGCGCGTTGCCGCGGGGCCGAGCGCGAATGCGCTGCTGAATGTACAGAACGTGTCGGTGCGCTTCGGCGGCATCGTGGCCTTGAATGGCGTCTCCTTCGATGTTCCGCGCGGCGCCATCCTGGGCCTGATCGGACCCAACGGCGCCGGCAAGACCACGCTCTTCAACTGCTTCTCGCGGCTCTACATCCCCAACTCGGGCGACATCCTCTTCGAGGGTCGGTCGATCCTACGCGAGCCGCGCCACGCCATCCCCAGGCTCGGCATCGGACGCACCTTCCAGAACGCTGCGCTGTTCGACGGCCTCAGCGTGCGCGACAACATCAAGGTCGGCTGCCACGCCAGCACGGGCAACGGCTTCCTTACCAACGCCCTGCGGCTACCGGCCCGGCACACCGAGGAGGAGCGCATCGGCAAGCGCGCCGACGAGATGACGGCCGTCCTGGACCTCGGGTCCTACGCCCAACGGCCAGCGGGCGGGCTGCCGTTCCCCATCAAGAAGCGCGTGGAGATCGCGCGTGCTCTGGCGGGGGCACCCAAGCTCCTACTTCTCGACGAGCCTGCCGCCGGCCTCAACCACGAGGAGGTGGATGCGCTGCGCGCCCAGATCCGACGCATTCGCGACGCGCAAAACGTCACCGTGCTGCTCGTTGAGCACCACATGAGCCTCGTGATGTCGGTGTGCGACAAGGTGGTGGCCATCGACTTCGGTAAGAAGATCGCCGAGGGCACGCCCGCGGAGGTGCAGAAGAACCCGGACGTGATCCGGGCCTACCTGGGTACGGGAGCCTGAGCGCCCGTGTCGTTGCTCGAGGTGACAGCTCTCAAGGCCTACTACGGACAGACTCAAGTGCTGCACGGTGTAAGCTTCGCGCTGGAGGCCGGCGGCATCACCACTCTGCTTGGCGCCAACGGCGCCGGCAAGACCACCACCCTGCGTTCAATCTGCGGCATGGTCGCCACCGAAGGCGCCATCCGCCTTGACGGTGAGCCGATCGCGGGCCGCGCGACGGAGGAGATCGTGCGCCTCGGCGTCGGGCACGTACCGGAAGGGCGCGGCACCTTCACCCACCTCACTGTCGACGAGAACCTGCGCGTATCCGCCTACACGCGTCGAGACAAGGCCGCGGCCCGGCGCGACCGCGACATGGTGTTCGAGTACTTCCCGATCCTGAAGGCACGCATCGGCCAACAGGCCGGCACGCTCTCGGGCGGCGAGCAGCAGATGCTGGCGATCAGCCGCGCCCTCATGCTGCGTCCGCGCCTCCTGCTCCTCGACGAACCCTCGTTCGGCCTGGCGCCACTGATCGTAGAGGAGATCTTCCGCATCATGCGGCGCGTCAACAGCGAGGCCAAGGTGAGCCTCCTCCTGGTGGAGCAGAACGCCGCGCTGGCGCTCGATCTCGCCGACCACGCCTACGTGCTGGAGACCGGGCGGGTGGTGATGTCGGGCAGCGCCGCCGATGTGAAGCGCGACGAGGGCGTGCGCAAATCCTATCTGGGCTACTGAGGGCTACGCCATGGAGCAGCTCCTCCAGCAGGTCGGCGCCGGATTGGCCAACGGAGCCATCTACGCGAGCCTCGCCCTCGCGTTGGTGATGATCTTCGTTTCCACCAACCACATCAACTTCGCTCAGGGCGAGATGGCGATGTTCAGCGCCTATATCGCTTGGCAGTTCATGGAGTGGGGCCTGAGCTTCTGGCTCGCGCTCCCGCTCGTCATGGCGCTCTCGTTCACCACCGGCGTGGTTATCGAGCGCACCATCCTGCGCCCGCTGCACGGCGCACCCGTCCTGTCGGTGGTGGTGGTATTCATTGGCCTGCTCACAATCTTCCATGCCCTGGCCGGTGGCATTTGGACGTACACGATCAAGGCCGTGCCCTCGCCGTTCCCGGAGGTGGCGTTCCCCGGCTCAGGCTATATCGGCTCGCACCAGCTCGGCATGATCGGCGTCACGGTCATCGTTCTCATCGCCCTGTTCACCTTCTTTCGCTTCACGCCGCTGGGGCTCGCCATGCGCGCCGCCGCCCAGAACCCGGCCTCCGCCAGGCTCGCCGGCATCAGTGTGGACTGGATGCTGGCGCTCGGCTGGGGTCTGGCCGCGGCGGTGGGCGCCGTGGCCGGCTGCATGGTGGCCCCGGCGGTCTATCTGGAGCCCAACATGATGGCCTCAATCCTGCTCTACGGCTTTGCGGGCGCCTTGGTGGGCGGCATCTCCAGTCCCGGCGGCGCTGTTGCAGGCGGCTTCATCGTGGGCGTGCTGGAGAACCTGATCGCGTATCTTGGCAACGTGGTGGAACGGACGACCGGCCTCTACATCGTCGGCAACGGCGAGAAGCTCACCGTGGCGCTCGTCATCGTCATCGCCGTCCTCACCTTGAAGCCGAGCGGGCTGTTCGGCCACGTCACCGTGGAGCGGGTGTGAGAGAGCGGGTGTGAACCATGGCTGACACGGTCGCCTCTAGAAACGGAACTCCCGCGGCCTCTGCAGCCGGTTTCGTCTGGGGCTATCGCTACGGGCTGCTCTTGGTCGTCCTCCCGCTCCTTCTGATCGCCGGCGGCAAGGCTGGCTTCGTCAGCAACTTCCAGTTCCTGCAGCTCAGCCTGATGATCGTCTATGCCATCGCCGTGCTGGGCCTCAACCTGCTGACCGGATTCAACGGTCAGATCTCGCTCGGCCACGGGGCCTTCTTCGCCGCCGGCGCCTACACAGCGGCCATCCTGATCGATCAGCACAACTGGCCGTTGTGGGCGACACTGCCGATGGCGGCGCTCGTCTGCTTCTTTGCCGGCTACCTGTTCGGGCTTCCCGCCCTCAGGCTCGAAGGCCACTATCTGGCGCTCGCCACCTTCGCGCTCGCCGTCGCGGTGCCGCAGATCCTCAAGTATCGCCACCTTGAGCCGATCACCAAGGGCGTGATGGGCATCAACGTCTTCAAGTCCGATCCACCCTTCGGGCTGCCGCTCAGCACCGACCAATGGATGTTCCTCGTGGTGCTCGCCGTCGCCGCGTTCATGTTCTGGATTGCGCGCAACCTGCTCGACAGCCGCACCGGGCGGGCGCTCATCGCCATCCGCGACCATTCCATGGCCGCAAGCACCATGGGCATCAACGTCGCGCACTACAAGGCCGTGGTGTTCGGCATCAGCGCCCTTTACACCGGTTTGGCCGGCGCCCTGCATGGCGTCATCTTCGAGTTCGTGTCGCCCGACAGCTTCCGCTTCGAGCTGTCGATTGCCATTCTGGTTGGCGCCGTGGTGGGCGGCATCGCCTCACTGCCGGGGGCGGTGATCGGCGGCGTGTTCGTGCAGGTGATCGAGAAGTACGCCGACGCGCTCACCAAGCAGATCTCGGCCGCGGTACAGCTGCCGCTGGAGCTGGATCCGTGGCTGATCTACGGCATTGTCCTGATAGCGCTCATGTACGCCATGCCGACCGGCATCGTCGGCGGCATGGCTGTCCTGTGGAGGCGCTTGAAGGCCATGCGGGGCTTGTGACGGCGCGCCGCTCACGGGCTCGAGACCCAGAGAAGGAGGAAACGCGATGGGACTGTGCAAAACACTTCTGGCCGGGGCGGGCGCGCTTGCGCTTGCGGCAACCGCAGCCAGCGCCCAGAAAAAGTATGACGAGGGCGCGTCCGACACAGAAATCAGGATCGGCCATACCAACCCCTATTCGGGGCCGGCCTCGGCCTACGGCCAGATCGGCAAGACCATCGAGGCGTACTTCAAGATGGTCAACGACAAGGGTGGCATCAACGGCCGCAAGATCACGTTCATCACCTACGACGACGGCTACGCCCCGCCCAAGACCGTGGAGATGGTGCGCAAGCTGGTCGAGGAGGACAAGGTGCTGTTCGTCTTCCAGACCCTCGGCACACCGTCCAACACCGCCATCCACAAGTACCTGAACGGCAAGAAGGTGCCGCAGCTGTTCGTGGCCACCGGCGCCTCCGTGTGGGGCAAGCCCCAGGAGTATCCCTGGACCATGGGCTGGCAGCCAGATTACCAGACGGAGGGCATTATCTACGCAAAGCATATCCTGGCCAATGTGAAGGATCCCAAGATCGCCGTCCTCATGCAGAACGACGACTACGGCCGGGATTACCTGAACGGCTTCAAGCGAGGCCTTGGCAAGGACGCCGACAAGATCGTGCAGGTCGCCACCTACGAGGTGGCCGACCCAAACATCGACAGTCAGATCATCCAGCTTAAGAACTCCGGCGCCAATGCCTTCTTCAACATCACCACGCCCAAGTTCGCGGCGCTGGCCATCAAGAAGGCGCATGAGATCGGCTGGAAACCCGCCCACTACCTCAACAACGTGTCGGCCTCGGTCGGCTCGGTGATGAAACCGGCCGGATTGGAGGCGTCGCAGGCCATCGTCACGGCCGCGTACCTCAAGGACCCCACCGATCCGCAGTTCCAGAACGATGCGGACATGGGCACCTGGCGCGCCTTCATGGACAAGTATTATCCCAACGGCGATAAGACCAGCGCCTTCACCACGTACGGTTATGCCGTGTCATCCACCCTGGCGGAGGTGCTCAAACGCGCCGGCGACAACCTCACGCGCGAGAACATCATGAAACAGGCGGCGAGCCTGAAGGCCCTGGAGGTGCCGCTGCTCTTGCCAGGGATCAAGATCAACACCAGCCCTACCGACTTCTACCCAATCCAGTCGGTGCGCCTGCAGCGCTTCGAGGGCGAGACCTGGCAACTGTTCGGTGACGTGCTGTCCAACGAGGCGGATTAGCACACACCCTATGATCCCAGCCGCTTCTCCTTGGGGTTGCTTGGAGGTCTCCTGGAGGTCTCCTGGAGGTCTCCGGGGGGTCTCCTGGGGGTTCCCTGGCGTTCCTTTGGGGTTCCCTTGGGCGATGCGAGCGGGAACGCTCGCTCTGCGCTTGCATCCCGTGACCTTGTGAGGGTTCCCAGTCCCTTCGCGAGGTCCCGGATCGTTGGCCAGCGGCTTGCCCGACCCGGCGCGCATGCAGAACTATGCGACGGTCTGAGCGCGCGCCTTCACCACGGCGTCATCCCGCCAAGGCGGGGACCGAGGTCACCTCTGAGCGCAGGCGTTGCATGCAAACTCGGAGGACTCGGAGGACTCGAAGGGGCTGACACCAACGCGGCGGGTTCGATGAGATACTGCGGAAGGCGATCGCCGAGCGAGTAGGCGAGGCACAGCGCAAGGCTCGCCCAGACCGCGGCGGTGAAGTAGAGCGTCATCCACGCAATCTCATCCTTCCATTGGGCGAAGTCGTGGGTGACGACCCAGCGCGTGGTCGCATCGTGCAGACCTTCGATGGGTCTTAAGAGTTTGCTGCCGAGCACAAGCTCATCTTGCCAGCGGTTCAAGTACATAGGCACGTCAATGGCGATGAGAAAGGCCAGGTAGGCTGCAATCCCCACAAGCGCGACCAGAAGGGTCACACGAACCGCGCCGTCGAACTCCGGCAACAGCCGGCACAGGCCGATCCCGATCGCCAGGAAGGTGATCGCCCAGATCGAATTCTCGATGGCATGGACGAGAGAGTTGGTCGTCAAGACGCCGTACCACGAGCAGCACTGCGCCACCACGATCAGAGGCACGACCGCCCAGGCGACGTTCAAGGTCGTGTCGACGTTCGCCGTCCCACCCAGCTGGTGCAGCACGATGGCCCACTGGGCGGCGAAGCAGACCTCTGCCACCGTCGCCACCGACCTGCCGATGAGGACACTCGATAGCCACGTGTCGAACAGGCAGATTCTCTGGACGTCAGCGCGCGGCAGAAGCGACCGGAAGGCGCACCCGAAAACATAGGCCGCGCACAGGAACAGCATGAGCCCAGTGTTGGCGTAGCCGCCGATCCCGCTGACCGGTTGGCGGTAGACATCGCGGTAGAGCAGGAACCAGAGCGCGACGTTGCCGCTGCTGAACAGCGTTAACAGCGCCCACCACCACACCAGAGGATTCGACCGCGCCTGCCAGAACAATCGCATGGGCGTCCGCTCCGCTCCGATGTCATCGAATGACACCAAACTGTCATGATAGTGTCACCGACCGCAGCTGGTCGAGAGCGATATCTGCGGAATTGCTCTGCGCGGGATGCTGACGCCAGATGTCAGCCGGCGCGGGATGCCGAGCCCTTAGGCTGGGGGGATCGCGGGTTCCGGCGCAGTCAGAACCGGTTGATGGCCACGTGCGCAGCGGTTTGGGCGCGAATTTCCTATCGACCAGCCTTGTGAAGCTGGTCGTTCCCTTCCGCAAGGTCGCGGTGACGCGTCCACGACCCGCAAGACACGGGGTTGCCGAAGGTTACAAGACGCCTGCGCGGTCGCCGATCGCCTGCCCTTCACAGCCAGCCGCGGGCGGCCAGCGCCATCTTCAGCTCATTCTCGGCTGCAGCGAGGCGGTCGGGGTCAATTGAGCGCAGCACCAGCTGGGTGCCGGGCTTGCCGTCGCGGTAGAAGGGATAGCTGCCCATGGGCACATCGGGATAGCGCTGCTGCAGCTCGCCGAACACGGCGGCGATCTCGCCTTCCGGTCGGTTGAGGTCGATGGCGGCGGACAGCATCTTCTTGCCCGTCTTGAGGAACTTGGTGGCGGCGTCCAGCATCACCTGCATAACTGCCGGAATGCCCGCCATCACGATGACGTTGCCAAGCATGAACCCCGGCGCGACCGAGATGGTGTTTTCTACCAGCTCCGCGCCGAAGGGAATGCGCGCCATCCTGAGCCGCGCCGGCGTAACCTCCACGCCACGCTTCTCGAAGTAGGCCAGCATCGGCTTCAAGGCGCGTTCATCGATGTCGATACCGACGCTGAACGCCTTGGCCACCGAGTCGGCGGTGATGTCGTCATGCGTCGGTCCGATGCCGCCGGTCGTGAAGAGGTAAGTGTAGCGCGCCCTGAGCTCATTCACCGCGGCGACAATCTCCGCCTCCTCGTCGGGAACGATGCGCACCTCCTTGAGCCGGATGCCGATGTCGGTAAGGTGGTCGGCGACGTGGCTGATGTTCTTGTCCTTCGTACGCCCGGACAGGATCTCGTCGCCGATCACGAGTAGCGCGGCCGTGATGATCTCCTCGCTGTTTGCCTGGGCGTTGTTGTTCATCTGCCCTCCCCCGTGTGCCGGCGCGCGGCGCCTGGCGCCTGGCGCCTCGGCCAGGCCGGAAGCCGCGTCAGCCTTTCCCATGTCGATCGTACCGGATGGCGCAGCATAGCCCGTTGCGTCGGGAATGCCAGCGGCCCTACCTTCGCGCGCTATGCGCCTCCCACCCCTCCTGCGCGGAACCCTCATTCAGCGCTACAAGCGCTTTCTGGCGGACGTGCGTCTCGACGACGGGCGCCTCGTCACGGCCGCCTGCCCCAACACCGGCTCGATGCTGGGGCTGTGCGCGCCGGGCTCCGTGGTGTGGCTGTCGCAGAGCGACAACCCGACGCGCCGGTATCCCTTCACATGGGAGCTGGTGGAGGCCGACCTGGGCCGCGGCCCGCTGCTCGTCGGCATCAACACCGGCTATCCCAACAAGCTGGTGGCCGAGGCGGTCGCGGCCAGGCGCATCCGCGCGCTCGCTGGGTACCCAACCTTGCGGCGTGAGGTGAAGTACGGCCGCAACAGCCGCATCGATATCCTGCTCGAATGCGCCAAGTGCGGGCTGTGCTACGTCGAGATCAAGAACGTGCACCTGTCGCGCCGGCACGGGCTCGCAGAGTTTCCCGACTCGGTCACGGCGCGCGGCGTTAAGCACCTGGCCGAGATGACCGAGATGGTGCGCCAGGGCCACCGTGCGGTGATGGTGTTTCTGATCCAGCGCAATGAGGCCCGCCGCCTTGCCTTGGCCCGCGACATCGATCCTGCCTACGGGGCAGCCTTCAACGCCGCCCGAGCCGCCGGCGTGGAGGCGATCGCGCTCCGCTGCCGCGTCGGCCTCGATGAGATCGCCGTGCACCGTGCCGTGCCGATTGCGGACCAGGTCCTGTGATTCGGGCGACCAGCGACCTACTCGCGTGATGCCAGCCCGCTGGGATCGGCATACCTTGCGCCAGACGGCTCATGCTAGCTAACTGGGCAGACGTCTTCGACAATAAGGGCCTCATGGTTACGGACACCCAGCAACGGACGCGCCTGCCCCCAGCGGATGAGCTGCAGACCCTCGCCGTGGTCTCCAGCGCGCATCTCGTCAGCCACTTTCACCTCATGGTGCTGCCGGTTCTCATGGTGCTCCTCAAGGAGCGGATGAACGTCGGTTTCTTCGAGCTTGGCTTGGCAGTCACGACATTCAATGTGGTATCAGGGCTCACGCAAGCGCCCATGGGGTTCCTGGTGGACCGGATCGGGCCCAGACTGGTGCTGATCGCCGGCCTGCTGCTGGGTGGCTTCGCGTTCGCATCCGTGGCGTTGACCGATTCCTACGCCTGGCTGATCGTGGCGGCCTTCCTGGCCGGCCTCGCCAACTGTGTCTACCACCCGGCCGATTACGCCATTCTGAGCGACGGCATCTCCGAGGGCCGCATTGGCCGCGCCTTCTCGGTGCACACCTTCGCCGGGTTCGTCGGCGGGGCGGTGGCGCCCCCGATCCTGCTTGGGCTCACGGCAGCGGCCGGCCTCGGCTCCTCCCTCCTCGCCGCTGGCGCCATTGCCTGGGCCGTGGCGGCCGGCGTGTTCCTGACACCTGCAGCGCCTCAAAGGCGGCAGGCGGCCCGTCCGGCGGCCGCCGCCAAAGAGCAGATCGCCGATATCCTGACCCCGACGGTGCTTGGATTGGCGCTGTTCTTCACGCTGCTCGCCCTCTCGCACGCCGCCATGTACAGCTTCTCCATCCCCGCGCTGATGGCCGGTCACGGCGTCTCGTCCGGGTTCGCCACCGCTGCGCTCACCGCCTACCTTGCGGTGTCGGCCGTCGGCGTTCTCGTCGGGGGCCAGCTGGCCGATCGAACCGAGCGACACGGCCTGCTGGCAGCCGGCGGCTTTGGGCTCTCCGCGCTCATTGCGCTCGCCATCGCCGTTGCTCCGCTTCCGGCGCCGGCCCTGGTGGTGGCCATGGGCCTCACCGGATTCTTGTTCGGCATCATCCAGCCCTCGCGCGACATGCTGGTGCGCAAGGCGGCCCCACCGGGCGCCGCGGGACGCGTATTCGGCATCGTCTCGACGGGCTTCAACGTCGGCGGCATCGTCGGGCCCTTGCTGTTCGGGTGGCTGATGGACCTGGGGGCGCCGCGGGCCATCTTCGGTGTGGCCGTGGCGTTCATGGCGGTCACGACGGTTCTCGCCCTGCTCGAGGAACGGCACCCGCGCCGGCCCACTAAGGCCTGAAGCGCGGGTCGAGGTCGGCCTCCCTCCCGGCCTGGCTGCTGCCGGCCGAACGCGGGGTGTTGTGGGTGCCCCCTCGGTTGGCATTGATGGGTACCAGGGCTCCCTGATAACCTGGGTGCGTTGCCCGATGGCGTCATTGGCCCGGAGAGCCCAGACCATGCCCGCCCCTACTCGCCCCTTGAAACGGTCTGTCCGGTGGCTGGCGGCGCTTGCGGTCGCCGCAGCCATTGGGGCAGCAGCGCAGCCGGCGTCTGCCGCAGGCGAGTCGCCGGCCGTCGCCACGTTCGCCGGTGGCTGCTTCTGGTGCGTTGAGGAGGCATTCGAGAAGGTACCAGGCGTGATCACGGCGATCTCGGGCTACACCGGCGGGCACGTGCCCAACCCCACCTACCAGCAGGTCTCGCACGAGGACACCGGGCATGCCGAGGCCGTGCGCGTCACTTACGACCCGGCCAGGGTGAGCTACGAGCAGCTTGTGGACTGGTTCTGGCGCAATATCGACCCGACCCAGGCCAACGGGCAGTTCTGCGATCTCGGCAGCTCCTATCGCAGCGTCATCTTTGTCCACGACGAGGCGCAAAGGAAGGTCGCCGAGGCCACCAAGCAGGCGCTACAGGCCTCGGGACGATTCAAACAGCCGATCGCGACGCAGATCGCCACCGCCGGCCCGTTCTACGCGGCCGAGGACTACCACCAGGGCTACTCCAAGAAGAACCCCTACCGGTATCGGTTCTACAAATTCAATTGCGGGCGCGCGCAGCGCCTGGAGCAGATCTGGGGCAAGCCCACCCCGCTACCGAACGTCACACAGTAGCAGGTGCCAGGTCCGCCGGCTCCGCAATTCGCAGATTTGGTCCGTCGGCCACAAGGCTTGGGGCTCAGAAAACGGAGCTTGAGAACTGATGTCCCGCTGGCCGATGGCCACGGTCTTTCGGCCCGAGCGGCTGTCGTAGAGCTCCCACCCGGCAGAGCCGGGCCAATCCAGGCGAGCCCGTCCAGCGCGCCTTTGGCGTTGAGCCGTGTGTCGGCCTTCCAGCGCCTTGCCGAGACGACCCACGTTCAGCGCGGGGATCGGTCGCGTCCCTCGCCGGCCGGTCCCTCGCCGAAGGTCGAGGCCAGCAAGCGCTTTGCAAGCTTGAAGACGTGGTCTCCAGGCTGGTAGTGTCCCCCCGGCCTTCAGGGAGGGCTTGCGGCGCCAAATATCGCACCGCCAATCGCGACAATCGCGACAATAAGAACTGCAGGGGGAACCCAGGGGAGGAGCCTTCGATGACCATACGCACGTCTTGGCTTGCCGCCATTGCGCTGCTCGGCAGGGTGCTCGCCGGCTCGCCGGCGTCGGCCGAGGAGCTGGTGTACGGCAACTGGACGCCGCCGCGCGAATACCAGAACGTCCATGTGATGCCGGAGCTGTTCAAGAACATCGAGAAGGAAACCGACGGTGCCATCAAATGGAAGCTGATCGCGGGCGGCGCGATCGCCGACGGCAAGGGCACCTTCGCCGCGGTCAAGGACGGCCTGATGCAGGCCGGGCTCGGCATCGTAACCTACGCGCCGAACACGATCCCCTCGCTCTATGCGATCTACTCCACCGTCATCACCGGCCATAACGACGTCGTTGCCGCGACCGGCGCGGCGCTGGAGGTCATGTACCTACGCTGTCCCTCCTGCCTTGACGAGTTCCGCCGCAACAATATCGTGCCGCTCGGTGGCTGGACCAGCTCCGCCTACCTGCTGGCCTGCACGTCCCCGATCAAGTCGCCAGCCGATCTCAAGGGCAAGCGCGTGCGCGCCACCGCGGGAAACGGCGAGCTGATGCGCGCCGCCGGCGGCGTGCCCGTCAACGCCACCCTGGCCGAGGCCGTCAGTCTTCTGCAGCGGGGGGGCATCGACTGCCAGCACGGCATAGCCGACTGGCTGCGCACCTTCGGCTACGGCGACTTCACCAAGTACGTCACCGACTATCCGCTCGGCCTCTCCGGCCCGGCCATCGGCTTCGCGCTCAACCGCGACACCTGGAACAAGTGGACGCCCGAGCAGAAGAAGATCCACGTCAAGTACGCCGCCTGGATGAGCGCCAAGATGGCCATCGGCAACTTCCTGATCGCCAACGAGGAAGGCCTGGAGTCCATCATCAAGGAAAAGGGCGTCACGCTGGTCAAGGTCGACCCCAAGGACTGGGAAAGCGTCGTAGCAGAGTTCGCTAAGGGCGATCGCGAGCGCAACGTCGCCACGGCCAAGGGGTTCGGCGTACCCGATGCGGGCGCGATCATCGACGATTACCAGCGGACCATCGAGAAGTGGCGCCCGCGCTCCCAGGACATCGGCCGCGACATCGACAAGTTTACCCAAGTGCTGATAAGCGAGGTCTTCTCCAAGATCGACCTGGACAAGCTCTGAGGGGTCTGCCGGCCGCCGCGCGACCCCGAGCATCGAGGTTGCCTCATCTCGGTCCCGCCCCGGCCGGCGGCCGGCGATCGGAGACAGAGAGGGTGCCGGGGAGGAAAGAGAGATGCCCAACAGCGCCGAGCGCATTCTTACGACGCACGTGGGCAGCCTCGTCCGCCCCCCGAAGCTGATCCAGTACATCGAGGCCATGGAGAGCGGCCTCGCCATCGATGGGCAGGCCTTCGATGCGCTCCTGAGCCAGAGCGTACACGACGTGGTCCGCCGACAGAAAGCGGCCGGCATCGATGTGGTCAGCGACGGCGAGTACGGCAAGTTCCGCTCCTGGTCGTTTTACGTGCTCGACCGGCTTGGCGGCATCGAGGAGCGCGACCTTGCCGCGCCGGTGGGCGGCGGGCGCGACCGCGGCCTGTTCCCCGAGTTCTACGCCGAGTACTTCCCGACGCAGCGGCTGCCGAAGCGGGGCACGGTGGTGACCGTCGGTCCCGTTACCTACAAGGGTCACGCCGCCTTGCAGCACGACATCGAGGTGTTCAAGGCGGCGTTGACCGGCGTTGACGTCGAGGGCTTCATGCCCGTAGTGGCGCCCGCAAGCGCGGCGCCGGCGTTCAAGAACGAGTTCTACAACAGCGAGGAGGAGGCGCTGTTCGCCTTGGCCACGGCGCTGCACGAGGAATACGTGGCCATCATCAAAGCCGGCCTCACGCTCCAGGTGGACGACG
>JAFMSC010000510.1 GCA_017353825.1 Hyphomicrobiaceae bacterium
TCACGATCGCGACCACCTTGGCCGCCACGTCCTCTAGCTTCACATCGCGCTGCATCATGATGCGCGCCCCGGCCGCAATCGCCACGGCCGCAATCGCCATGACCGCCAACCCCAGGGAGCTGGCCATGCGCTGGCGCGCCCGCGCAAACAGCGACCGGGCCTCCTCCTCCTCGTCCTCGAAGCGATCGGGCGAGTTGCGGGCAGTTGGGGTTTGGGCAGTGCTGTTAAGGCCCCCATCGAGGGCCTGCAAGGCGGCGTTGGCGCGCAGCAGGGTCTCGTCCTGCGGCTCGGGCTCCGGTATCGGTTCATCGTAGCCGGAGTCCTCCAGCTCCGGGCTATAGAGCGACGCCAGCCCGGGTAGCGGGCTGCGCGACAGGTTCTTAAGCTGCCGCGGCAGCACGTGTTTTTGCATGAGGTTGCCCAGCTGATCGAGCACGCTCTGCTGGGCCTTGACGATGTTTACCATCGCCTTGAAGCGGTCCCACGCAGCGGCCGGCAGGGTCTCCATCTGAGCCGTCAGTCTCGCCTGGACATTGACGATCTGCCTGATCGCCGCGCCCACGGAATCGCGCTCGCGGTCGGGCGCGCCGGCGAGGTGCTCTTGGAGCGATCCGATCTCAGCGACAATCTGGCTGGCGCCCGAAAGGAAGCCCGCGCGCATGGACACCAGCGCGCGCTCAACTTCATCCTCAATGGGCCCCGGCTGCTCGCCCATCTACGCTATGGTTCACCCGATTTGTACGTCGTCGCACCGACCCTCGACCCCACATCCAAGTACGATTGGCAGGGATTTGCAAGACATGTCGGCGGCGGCCCTTGAAAAGTGCGCAATACCACCATCTTGCCGGACGCGAGGGAAATCGGCGGGCGGCCGAGCCGGCCAACGGCGAGACGTTCCTCATCCAGACAACGCAGCCGCCGAGCCGGCTGGAAGCCAGTCTCCTCGCATAAATGGGTGGCTGAGCGGGGCTTGTCTTCGTCCGGCTCGCGGTTGAGCCGTCAGGGAGCGCAGCCACGCATTGGGATCGCCAAACGCCGCGTCAGGGGCAGTGAGAGGGACGTGTGCCCCGGAGCAAGGCCCCGGGGCTGCCCTTGCCGGGCTACGCGCGCGAATGGCGCATCATGAAGGCATCGAAGCCCAGTTCCGCCACCTGCATCCACGGGTAGGACTCGCTGCGGAACTCCACCAGGCTGTCGTAGAGCTTCTTGAACGTCGGTCTCGCCTGCGACAGCTCAGCGTATGTCTCGCTGGCCGCCTTGAAGCTGGCCTCCATGATGTCCTGGGGGAACGGACGCAGTGCAGCGCCGCTGGCAATGAGCCGCCTGAGTGCGGTCGGGTTGCCGCGGTCGTACTTGCCGAGAACCCACTCCCAGGACTCGCCGGAAGCCGCCATAATCGCCGCCTGGTACGCTTTCGGCAGCTCGTTCCACTTCGCAAGATTGATCAGGTTGTGCCCTTGTCCGCAGCCTTCCCACCACCCGGGGTAGTAGTAGTTCTTCGCGACCTTTTGGAAGCCGAGCTTCTCATCGTCGTAGGGGCCGACCCATTCGCAGGCATCGAGCGTACCCTTCTCCAGCGCCGGATAGATGTCCCCAGCGGCAAGCTGCTGTGGGATGACGCCTAGCTTGGCGAGAATCGTGCCCGCAAAGCCGCCAACGCGGAACTTGAGGCCCTTGAGGTCCTCGGTCGATTTGAGCTCCTTGCGGAACCACCCTCCCATCTGGGCGCCCGTATTGCCGGCCGCCACGCCGAAGCAATTGTATTGCTTCAGCAGGTCGTTGAGCAGCTCATGCCCGCCGCCAAATCGCAGCCAGGAGTTCATCTGGCGGCTGTTGAGACCGAACGGCAATGCGGTTCCAAAGGTCAGCGCGGGGTCTTTGCCCCAATAATAATAGAGCGCCGTGTTGCCCATCTCGACCGTGCCGTTCTGGACCGCGTCAAGGACTTGTAAGCCGGGGACGATCTCGCCTGCGGCAAACGGCTGGATGGTGAAGCGATTGTCGGTGATCTCGCCAATTCGCTTACAAAAAAATTCGACGCCGCCATAGAGCGTGTCCAGTGACTTGGGCCAGCTCGCCACCATTCGCCACCTCAGCTCAGGCGATGACTGCGCAACGGCCGGGGCGGCGATCGCTGCGGCTGCGCCGCCAGCACCACCGACGCCGAGGTTGCGGACAAACTTGCGCCTTGTGATTGGCCTTGTCGTTCTTGGCATTCAGTCCTCCCTAGGGCTCAGGTTGTTCCGGCATTGTCGAGGGCCGTGCTGGAATATCAGCCAGACTACGGCCTTCTCCGTTGTCAGTGAATGCAAACATTGCGTGCTCGGGCCCCGATTTGTGGAGTGGGCAGCTCGAGCGCGCGGCGGGCCAATATCCCGTCGAGGCCGTGCAGTGCAGCGAAACCGACCGGCGCCGAGGGCCGCCGCGTCCAGAGCCGCTCGGACACGCGGGCAGAGGCGGGCTCCCGGCCGGTCAACGGTAGAAGGCAACACCGGCGGGCCTATGCGAGCCAAGCCACTCTTCGAGGCGCCGGCGTTGGCCATCGGCCAGGCGCAGGCCGAGCTTGGTGCGGCGCCAAAGCACGTCCTCGGCGGTCCTGGCCCACTCCTTGTCGACGAGGTGCTGCAGCTCGCACTCGTAGAGGCCGGCGCCGAAATGTTCTCCGAGCTCCTCCAGGCACGCGGCGCCGGCCAGGATGCCGCGCGCCATGGTGCCGTAGGTCCGCGCCAGCCGCTCAGCGGTGCCAGTGTCAAGGAACGGCACGGCCGCCGCCAGATCGCGCGCCACCCGGTCGCGGTCGCTTGGGGAAAAGTCGCCGCCGGGCAACGGCGCAC
>JAFMSC010000511.1 GCA_017353825.1 Hyphomicrobiaceae bacterium
CCTCACCACCCCCGGTGTAGTGAAGACCTTTGGTAGGCCGATCTAGGCAAATCAAGCACTTAGCCCTTTTGAAACCCCCGAATAGGCCAAGTTGGGCTAGGCGCGGCCAGGCCGGGGCGTAACACCCCGTCGCATCTGCAAGGCTTTGGACCCGTGGTTTCCCCGCGTTTCGTACGTGGGGGAAGGTGGGAGCGCAGCTCCGTGCTGTCCCGCACCTCCCATCACATCCCTAGGCTCCTCACGTCATCGGTTTGGGGTCGGTGGAGGAGCGGTTGTGCGCCCCCCTTCAACGCGCGGGCGGTGGGCCGATAGGGGCTCGGGCCGACGCCACGAAACGGGGACACATTAGGGGACGGACGCCGGGTCGGCAGCTAAGTCGTTGCAATCCCGCGGGTGGCGGCGGAGAGCAACGCCGCCACCCCGTGGGGCAGCCTGCGGGGGTCAGGCCGGCTCGGTGCAAGGCTGGGCGCGGACTGCGAGCCGCGGCCGCAATCCATTGCTAGAGCGATGGACCGTCGGGATCGGTCGGTCCCGGCGACGGCGGCTGACCACCTCCAGGCAGCCCCTCATCAGCTGCCGCGAGCACCACACGTTGCGGCCTTAGGCCGTCTTGGGCGTGGACAGCGCTCGCAACGAGCAGCGTAGCAGCTGCCATGCCGAGCGCGGCGGGTCGCACCATGCGCGCGCTCCTGATTGTAGGTCTCATGATCGTCGGCCGTCTCGCTCTGTTGTTCAATGCCGATATGGGCGCCGCGGCTGGAGCTGGAAGGGGCTCTCACGCACGCTTGAAACGGCGCGATGGCGCGGAGGTCCTCAAGGCACCCTCAAGACATCCTCAGGGCACCCTCAAGACAGGCGCAGGGCGTGGGCCGACCTCGCCTGGCGCGCCAGGCGGGCCCGGTGGGCCGCGACCAGCGCGGCAGTGATGGCAAGCCCCGTGGTGGCGGCGAGCGCGTAGGCGCCGATCGCGCCCACGACGGGAAGGGCGAGGCCCAACACGAGGAAGAAGGCAATGAAGCCGAACAGCGACACGGCGAGCCCGCGGAGGACGCGCAGGACGGCATCGCGGCCTCCGCTGTAGTGGGTGAACACGCCGGTGATGGTGAGAATGATGGGATAGCTTGCGAAGATGCCGGCGAGCCGAGGCCCCAGCGGCTCGGCTCCGACCACCAGCACCGTCACCAGCGCCGCCGCCGCCATCATGCGCGCCGGCAGGTCCCACCATGGAGGCGCCGGGGGCCGCACCTCGCCCTCCGGCCGCGGCAGCAGGGCGAGCACCACGCACAGGCTCACGGCGCCCATGGCCGCCGCCGCCCACAGCGGTGGGGCTACACCGCCCATTGCCCGCTGGAACGTCTCAGCGCTGGTAGCCGCGACGCTGGCGCCGTAGGCCGTCACGGCGGCGGCCAGGCTCAGGGGCCAGCGGGCTACGGCGGCCGCCAAACCGTAGGCCAGCATGAACGCGCTGATCGACACCACGCCGATCAGCACGCCGGCGCAGGCGCCGACGCCGAACGTGATCCCCTGGTCCTGGATCAGGATGAACAACACCGGGCCGGTGAACCACGGCAATCCCATGAGGATGCCGCCGACCGTCGGTCCCCACCACCGCACTGCCAGCGACACCCCAGCCACCAGCAGCGGCGTCACGGCGATCTTGAGGAGGAAGAGCATGGGCGTCAGATGGTCTCAGAGGGGAGCTTTGGCAGTGTCGCGGGTTGGGGTCGGCAGTCCAACAACTTCGAGCCCGTACGGCCTTCCTGCTTCCATCACGTGCGCCTTTCTCGTGACCGTCGACGCCGAACCCCCGACGTCCTTGGCGAAGCCGTCACGCGGGGACGTTGTCGATCAGCCGCGTCTTGCCCAGCCAGGCCGCCGCCAGGACGCGCAGCCGACGCCCGCTGCCGGCCACGGCGGGGAGCAGCGTCTCGGCATCCCGTACCTCCAGGTAGTCCACCTTGAATCCGGCGGCCTCCAGCGCGGCTTTCCCCTCGGCGACGACGGCGCCGCGACCTTGGGTCACGCCGCGGGCCACGTCGGCAATGACGCGGTGGAGGAGGGGTGCGGTGCGGCGCTCCTCCGCCGAGAGGTAGGCGTTGCGCGAGCTGAGCGCGAGGCCGTCGGGCTCGCGCACCGTCGCCAGCTCCACGATGTCGAGCGGCAGATTGAGATCGCGCACCATCTGCCGCACCACGCACAGCTGCTGGTAGTCCTTCTCGCCGAACACAGCGATATCCGGCGCAACCTGGGTGAACAGCTTGCAGCATATCGTGGCGACGCCGGCGAAGAAGTGCGGGCGGAACTCGCCCTCTAGGCCCTCGGCAGACCCGCCCGGCACGATGCGCGTGGCGAAGCCATCAGGGTACATCTCCAAGCGGTCCGGCGCCCATACGAGGTCGCAGCCGACCTCGGCGAGCTTGGCAAGGTCGCCAGCCTCGTCGCGCGGATAGCGCTCGAAGTCCTCGTGCGGGGCAAACTGCGTGGGGTTGACAAAGATCGACACGACCGCACGCCGGCAGCGCGCCTTGGCGAGCCGCACAAGTTCCAGGTGGCCCCGGTGCAGGGCTCCCATGGTGGGCACCAGGGCCAGGCTCTCCCCGGCCGCACGCCAGGTGCACACCTGCAGGCGCAGCTGCGCCACCTCGCGCGCCAACGGCACCGCCCCGCTCATGCTTACGCTCGATGGGCCTATTCGTGTCACCGTGCCACAAAAATAGGGTGCATACCGCCCGCGCCGCAAGCACCCCAGATGCCCAGACGCTCTAGGCCGCTCAAGGTCTGGACAACTCTTGTTGCCAACGGCTTGGAAGCGATGGCGTCAGACCTGCAGGC
>JAFMSC010000159.1 GCA_017353825.1 Hyphomicrobiaceae bacterium
GGGCGGCGCGCCGGGGCCGCGCGGCGCGGCGAGCTCCTCGAAGGCCTGGCCGGGGAGATTGCCGCTGCTGGTGGTGCCCCGCCAATCCTGATCGTGGAAGACCTGCTGGCCGAGGGTGGACCGGAGCGCATCGCCGCCGCCGCCCTAGAGGGGCTCGGCGCCGTCGATATCCTCGTCAACAACGCCGGCGGCAGCCGGCCCTTCAAGATCGACGCCAGCGAGGCGCAGTGGGAAGAGGCGCTCACCCTCAATTTCACGCGCCAGCGCCAGCTGACCCACCGTCTGCTCGATCAGATGATCGCCCGCAAGTGGGGTCGCATCATCACCATCACCGGCAAGTCGGAGCCCGATGGGCTAAACGGCGCGTTCTGCGCCAAGGCCGCGGTGCACGCCTGGGCCAAGGGCCTCTCGCGCGAGGTCGGCAAGTACGGCATCACCGTCAACTGCGTGCCCCCCGGCCGCATCATGTCGGAGCAGATCGCCCGCAACTACACCCCCGAGTACCGCCAATGGCAGGCCGAGCACGAGATCCCCGTCGGCCGCTACGGCGACCCCGCCGACATCGCCAACCTCATCTGCTTCCTGGCCTCTCCGCTGGCGGGTTACATCACCGGCGCGGTGATTCCGGTGGACGGCGGCTTGCGGCGGTACCAGTTCTAACGCGGCGCACCGAATTGGCCGGCATCCCCTGCCAACCCGCGAGCCTCTCCGAGCTGCCCGTGGCCACTGCATCCCGCCGCCCGCAAACGCCTGGTACGACCCCATGCCAAAGTCGCAGCCCAAGCACGCAAGTTGACAACTCCACTCGCCTGTCGATCACGGGCACTCAGTCAGACCCTTTTGGCGCTTTCGGTGCCCTCTGGGTCCGACACCCGGCACGAGCCAGGGCGTGAGCCCACTCGCAGGAGGCCGAAGCAACGCTGGAGCAGCGGTGTCAGGACAGGGGCTCAGGACGGGGGCTCAAGACAGGGGGCTCAAGACAGGGGCTCAAGACAGGGGCTCAAGACAGGGGCTGATGATACCGCGAGGGATCGCGTCCCACGCCCAGCCGCGCCGGCGCTGCGAAGCCATGCCGTAACGCGATATTGACCAATTCCAAGACAGGACATGTTCTGCCAAGATCGGCTCCAGCAAGCCGGATTGGCCACACGCATGCTCGGCCACCGCGCAAGACCCATGTCGCACGAGGCCGGTGGCTCACCATCTGGCTTCGGCGGCTCGCGCGGGCCCAGGGGAGGAAGCCATGAACCGCATCGATACGCAGCTCCTGCGCGGCAGCCGCCTGCGCGCCCATACCGTGAGCGAAGTGGTGTTCGACTTCCTGCGCCGGCAGGGCATGACGCGCATCTTCGGCAACCCCGGTTCCACCGAGCTGCCGATGTTCGTCAATCTGCCGGAAGATTTCTCCTACGTGCTGGGCCTGCAGGAGGCGAGCGTGGTGTTTATGGCCGACGCCTACGCCCAGCTCACCGGTCGCGCCCAATTCGTCAACCTGCACTCGGCCGCTGGCCTGGGCCACGCGCTGGGCGCCGTCTACACGGCGTTCCGCGACCGTGCGCCGCTCCTGATCGTCACCGGCCAGCAGTCGCGTGAGCTCTTGCCGCACGACCCGTTCCTGTTCAACGAAAGCCCCACCGAGCTGCCCAAGCCCTACGTGAAGTGGGCCTGTGAGCCGGCGCGCGCGGCCGACGTGCCAGCGGCCATCGCCAAGGCTTACTACATCGCCATGCAGCCACCGCGGGGGCCGGTGCTGGTCTCGGTCCCGCTGGGCGACTGGGACGAGGCCGCCCAGCCGCTCCCGGATCGGGAAATCCTGAGCACGTACGCTGTTGCTCCAGAGGCTTTGGATCTGCTCGCCCGCAAACTCGACGCGGCCAGGGAGCCCATGATCGTGGTCGGCCCTGGCGTCGATGGCGACGGCGCCTGGCACCCCACGGTGCGCCTCGCCGAGCGTCTGCAGGCCAAGGTGTGGGCAAGCCCCAAGTCGCCGCGCGCGAGCTTCCCCGAGAGCCATCCGCTGTTCGCGGGCTTCCTGCCCGCCCAGCAACCAGGTCTGATGCATTGCCTGAAGGGCGCGGACTTCGTGCTGGTGCTCGGCGCGCCTGTGTTCACCTACCATTTCCCCGGCACCGACGACCACGTGCCCGACGGGGCCGAGCTGTGCCTCATCACCGACGATCCCAAGCAGACGGCGGGCGCGGCGCTCGGCACAGCGCTGCTCTCGAACCTGCGGCTGGCGACCGAGGGCCTCGCCGGCCGAGTCAAGCAGCGCAGCATCCGCACCGAGCCGGCGCGGCCCAGGCCGGCGCGCGCGCCCCAAACCTACGGTATCACCAACGAGCTCTTCTACCAGGCGCTCGGCGAGCTGCGATCCCCCGACAGCATCCTGGTCGAGGAAGCGCCGAGCTCGCATGACGCGCTGCACGACCACTTCCCTATCGTGCGGCCCAACGGCTTCCTCGCCACCGCCAGCGGCTGCCTGGGCTTCGGACTGGCGGCGGGGATCGGCGCAGCGCTCACCAGACCGTCGAGCCCGGTCATCTGTGTGGTGGGCGACGGGGCCAGCCTCTACACCATCCAGTCGCTGTGGACCGCGGCCGAGGTCGACGCCGATATCCTCGTCATCGTGCTCAACAACGGCGGCTATCGCGTGCTGGAGGCCATCGCCAGCAAGAGCCAGCCCCAGCGCGTCGCCGGCGTCGATATCGCCCATGTGGACTTCGTCAAGATCGCCGAGGGGCAGGGCGTGCGCGCCGCCCGCTGCGCCCGCGGTAGCGAGCTGCCCGGCGTGCTGAAGACCATGCTTGCCGAAAAGGGCCCGCGGCTCCTGGAGGTCGCGATCACGGATCGGGAAAACGCCATGAACATGATGGCCAAGATCGTGCCCGCCCCCAAGGTGCCGGAGAAGTTCTTCATTGGCGGCCGGTGGGTAGAGCCGCTCTCCAATCGAAGGCTCGACGTGATCTCGCCCGTCACGGAGGAGCGCATCCTGAGCTACCCGGAGGCTGGCGAGGCCGACATGGACCACGCCGTGGCCGCGGCGCGCGAGGCCTTCGACAATGGCCCGTGGCCGCGCATGGCGCCGTCGGAGCGTGCGCGGCACCTGCGCAAGGTGGCGGACCTGCTGGCCGGACGCCTCGATGACATCGCCCACGCCTGGACCCTCCAGGTGGGCGCGCCGATCATGCTCACCAAGAAGCTCGTCGGCCAGAATCCGACGCTGTTCCGTTATTACGCCGACCTCGCCGAGACCTATGCCTTCGTGGACGAGAGAAAGCGCGATGACGGCGGCGCCGTGAAGGTGGTGAAGGAACCGGTGGGGGTCTGCGCCGCCATCACGCCGTGGAACGCGCCTTTGGTGCTCCTCTCCTACAAGGTCGCCGCCGGTCTCGCTGCGGGCTGCACCGTCGTGTCGAAGCCCTCGCCCGAGACGCCGCTGGAGGCCTACATCCTGGCCGAGTGCATCGAGAAGGCGGGGCTGCCCGCCGGTGTCTTCAACCTGGTGCCGGCGGGCCGCGAGAGCGGCGACCATCTCGTCCGCCATCGGGGCATCGATAAGGTCGCGTTCACGGGCAGCACCGCGGCCGGCAAGCACATTGCTGCGGTGTGTGCGGAGCGCCTCGCCCGCGTCAGCCTGGAGCTGGGCGGCAAGTCCGCCGCCATCCTGCTCGACGATGTTGACTTCAAGGCCGCGCTGCCCACCCTCATGGTCTACACCATGCCGATCACCGGCCAGGTGTGCTTCTCGCTCACCCGCGTGCTGGTGCCGGAGCGGCGAAAGGGCGAGTTCCTCGACCTTTTTGTCGGCGCTGTGTCGGGCATCAAGGTGGGCGACCCGTTCGATCCCGGCACCCATATGGGCCCGCTCACCATGGCCCGCCAGCTCGACCGGGTGCGGGGCTACATCGCGGCCGGCCGCAGCGAGGGCGCCAGGATCGCCTGCGGCGGCGGGCGCCCCAAGGGTTTGGCAAAGGGCTACTACATCGAGCCGACGGTGTTCGTGGACGTGAAGCCCGACATGAAGATCGCGCAAGAGGAGATCTTCGGCCCCGTCGTATCAATCATCACCTACACGGACGAGGACGACGCCATCCGCAAAGCCAACAACAGCACGTACGGCCTCAGCGGTGCGGTGTTTACAACCAACCCCGAGCGCGGCTACGCCATGGCCCGGCGCATGCGCACCGGCAGTGTCACCGTCAACGGCATGATCGTCGATCCCAAGCACCCCTTCGGCGGCTACAAGCAGTCCGGGATCGGCCGCGAGGGCGGCCCCGAGGGCCTCGACAACTACCTGGAGACCAAGACCATCCACATCGCCTGAGGCCGGTGCCAACCCCCTGGGTCGCACACCAATTTGCGCAACCCGCAAGGCGAGGTGAACCGGCCAGGTGCACGGTAGGGTTGGGTGATGACCGAAGGGTCCGACCAGGACCGGCGCCTCGCCAGCCTCATGCGATCGGCGCAGGATGGGGACGACAGGGCCTACGCCGCCCTGCTGGGCGAGGTGGCGCCGCTCATCAGGCGCATGGTCCGGCGACGGCTCGCGTTCCTGCAGCCGCAGGACGTTGAGGACCTGGTGCAAGACGTTCTCCTCTCCCTGCACGCCGCGCGTGCCACCTACCAGCCGGCACGCCCATTCCTTCCTTGGGCGACGGCGATCGTTCGCAACCGCATGGTTGACAGAGCCCGGCGGCATGCCCGGCAGGCGGCCAACGAGGTGGAGAGCGATCGGGTGTCCGAAACCTTCGCGGCGGAGACGACGAATATGCATGAGGAGGGCTACGGCGACGCGGAGGCGCTGCGGCAGGCCCTCGGCCGGCTGCCGCCGGGTCAGCGGCGGGCCATCGAGCTGGTCAAGCTCAAGGAGATGTCGCTGAACGATGCGGCGGCAGTGAGCGGGGCCAGCGCCGGCGCCCTCAAAGTGGCGGTCCATCGGGGAATTGCGGCGCTGCGCAAAGCGCTGGGCGCCAAGGGCAGTGCCAAGGACTGAGCCGAGCATGCAGACCGACGAACTCATCCAGCGTCTGGTCGCCGACACGGGCGCGGTGCGCCGCCTGAAATCGCCCTGGTGGAGGGCAATCGCCTGGCTCGCGCTCGCCCTGCCCTATGTCGCGGTCGTGGCCTGGGTCCACCTGGCGAGCTTCGATGCGGTTGCGGTTGTGGCCGATCCGCGCTTCATGATCGAACAGGCCGCCGGCCTTGCCACCGCGCTCACCGCCGCCTTCGCCGCTTTCGCCAGCGTGGTCCCGGGCTTCGACCGCCGTGCACTGCTGCTGCCGCTGGCACCGCTGGCGCTGTGGCTTGCCAGCATCGGCCAGGGCTGCGTTGAGGACTGGCTGCAGCTGGGCCCTGACGGCCTCAGCGTGCGGCCGGACTGGGATTGCCTGCCCGCCGCGCTCATCATCGGCGCCGTTCCCGCCGCCGTCCTGTTCGTCATGCTGCGCCGGGGTGCCCCACTCCATCCGCGCGTGAGCCTGGCGCTGGCGGCGCTGGCGGTTGCCGCCGTGAGCAACCTCGGCATGCAAGTCTTCCACTTCAGAGATGCCAGCGTCATGCTGCTCGTGTGGCACTTGGGCGGCATGGCCGCAATCTCGCTCGTGGCCGGGTCGCTGGGGGGACGTGTCCTGCGCTGGCGGCACGCCAAAGGCGTCCGCTGACCGCGGACATCAATACATTGGGAACGTACGAGAGGCGGCGCCAGCGCGCACTCCCAAAGCGCCTGAAAATCGCAACCCCAAGCGGGCAGGCCTCGGCAGGGCGCTGGCCGGTGTGGCGGGTGCGCGGCGTGTTGCCGCGTTCTGTCCGTCGTCGATGCCACCACGTTGCGACCTGCGGGCAAACAATGCCCGGGTCACAAAGAGCCGCGAAAGGGAGTTGATCATGAGGAAGATCGTATCTTCACTGATCGCTCTGTCGATCCTGGCCGGCGTGGCCGCCTCAGCGGTGGCGCAGACCAGAGAGGACGAGGAGCGAGGCGATTTCTGGACATACCAGGAGCGCAATCTCCCATAACGGGCGCCCGTCGCCCGTGGTTGGGTCTCGTCCGGCGAATGCCGGGCGAGACCCGATACGTGCGCCCGATCCGGCGCCCGATCCGGCGCCCGATACTTGCGTTCGATCTGGCGCGCGATCTGGCGCCCGATCTAGAGAACGCGTCCGCTGGTCGTGTTGGTCTCTCCGGCCTCGCGCCGGGAACCGGCAGCCTTACGATTTCTTGTCCGGCACCGCGAGCCTGATGTGCAGCTCACGGAGCTGTTTCGGCGTGACCTCACTCGGTGCACCCATCAGCAGGTCCTGGGCCTGCTGGTTCATGGGGAACATGATGACGTCGCGCAGGTTGGTGGCGCCGGCCAGCAGCATGACCATGCGATCAATGCCCGGTGCGATGCCACCGTGCGGGGGCGCACCGTAGGTGAGCGCCTTCAACATGCCGCCGAACTTTGCCTCCAGGACGTCGCGGCCGTAGCCGGCAATGGCGAACGCCTTCACCATCACGTCAGGTAGGTGGTTGCGGATGGCACCCGACGACAGCTCCACGCCGTTGCAGACGATGTCGTACTGGAAAGCCTTGATGCTGAGCAGGTCCTCGTTGGACTTGGCGGCCGCCAGCGCGGAGAGCCCGCCCTGGGGCATGGAGAACGGATTGTGGGAGAAGTCGATCTTCTTGTCCTCCTCGTTCCACTCGTACATGGGGAAGTCGACGATCCAGCAGAACTCGAACCGGTTCTCGTCGATGAGCTTGAGCTCGCGTCCGATCAGGGTGCGCGCCTCGCCGGCAAATTTGTAGAATTTGTCGGGGTTGCCGGCGGCGAAGAATACCGCATCGCCAAGCTTGAGCCCGAGCTGGTTTTGGATGGCAACTGCGCGCTCCCGCCCAACGTTCTTGGCGATCGGTCCCGCGCCGCCCTCCTCGTCCTCGCGCCAAAAGATATAGCCGAGGCCCGGCTGCCCCTCCTTGATCGCCCACGCGTTCATGCGGTCGCAGAAGGCCCGTGACCCGCCGCCGGGGGCGGGGATGGCCCATACGCGCGCCTTGGGGTCCTTCTCGATCATGGCCGCGAACACCTTGAAGCCCGAGCCGCGGAAATGCTCGGTCACGTCGGCCATGACGATCGGGTTCCTGAGGTCCGGCTTGTCGGTGCCGTACTTGTGAAGCGCCTCGTCGTAGGGGATGCGCGGGAAGCTGTTGGTCACTGGCTTGCCCTGCCCGAACTCCTCGAACAGGCCGCGCATGACGGGCTCCACCGCCGCGAATACGTCCTCCTGCTCGACGAAGCTCATCTCCAAGTCAAGTTGGTAGAACTCGCCGGGAGAACGGTCGGCACGCGCGTCCTCGTCGCGGAAGCAGGGCGCGATCTGGAAGTAGCGGTCGAAACCCGCGATCATGATCAGCTGTTTGAACTGCTGCGGTGCCTGCGGCAACGCGTAGAACTTGCCGGGATGCAGCCGCGACGGCACCAGGAAGTCGCGCGCGCCCTCGGGCGAGGAGGCCGTGAGGATGGGCGTCTGGAATTCGAAGAAGCCGGCCTCGCGCATGCGCCGGCGGATCGAGCCGATGATCTCGTTTCTCAGCATGATGTTCCCGTGCAGCGTCTCGCGCCGCAGGTCCAGGAACCGGTACTGCAGGCGCAGGTCCTCCGGGTAGTCGGGCTCGCCGAACACCGGCACGGGCAAAGGCTGGGAGACAGTTGACAGCACCTCAATCTCGCTTGCCACCACCTCGATCTCGCCGGTGGCGAGCTCGGAATTCACTGTCGGTTTGCCGTCGATGACCGGGCGGTCGCGCACCTTGCCGTCGATGCGGATCACCCACTCCGAGCGCACCGTCTCAGCCACCTTGAACGCCGGGCTGTCGGGGTCGGCCACCACCTGGGTGACGCCGTAGTGGTCCCTCAAGTCGACGAACAGCAACCCGCCGTGGTCGCGCACGGTATGCACCCAGCCCGACAGACGGACGGTCTTACCTACGTCACCTTTTCGTAAGGCTCCGCAAGTATGGGAGCGGTAGCGATGCCGGGCGCCCGCTGCCCCTGCCCTCGCCGCGCCGATTGCCTCAGCGCCTTTTGCCTCAGCCCCTGTTGCCTCAGCCCGTCTTGCCTCAGCCCGTCTTGCCTCAGCCATGACACCCCTGACCCGTATCGAGTTCGCCGTCGCGTTGCGTGCGGAAAGTCCCGCGGAAAAGCACATGGTGGTCGCACCTTGTCAAGCCGACCGCTGGGCGCCACCGGCAGCTGGGATATGGTTGATAGGGGCTTGCGCGGGGGAGCGGGGCGATTTGCACAGAATTGAAGAGACTGCAATCACCGGGGTGACGCCCGGTGTTTTGGCAGGCCTGCGCGGCAGCAGACGCCGCCGTCAAGGTATGGCCGCGTTCGGGCTCGCGGTCCTGGCCCTGGGCGGCGCGCCGGCCGCGGCCCAGACGGCGGCCCACACAGGGGCCCAGACAGGCGCCCAGACAGGCGCCCAGACAGGCGCCCAGACAGGCGCCCA
>JAFMSC010000160.1 GCA_017353825.1 Hyphomicrobiaceae bacterium
CGCTTCAGGTGGCCCGCGCCGCCGTCATCGGGCAGCTGAGCGCCGCAACCGATGCCCGCACCGGTGCCTGAGAGCCCCTTCACGAGCGGGGGTTGTGGCGCAGCCACGCCAAGACCTCGCCCGCGTTTCGGTCCGGCGGGAACACCGGGTAGAACACCTTAGCGATGCGGCCGTCGTCGATCACGAGCGCGAGGCGCTTGATGAGCGTCATGTCGGCGACCTGCATGAGCGGGAGGCGCAGCGCGTGTGAGAGCGCCAGCTTTTCGTCGGAGAGCAGCGGGAACGGCAGATTGAGGCGCTCGACCGCCTCGCGTTGGTAGGCGGTGTCCTGCGTAGACAGCCCGAATACGCGCGCCGCACCGGCGGCGGAGAGGTCCTTGTGTAGGTCGCGAAAACCGCAGGCGTGCGGGGTGCAGCCGCGTGCGCCTGGGATCGTGTCCCAATTGTCCACGGGCGAGATCTGCCCCGGTATGCCGGTGCGCGGATAGGCGAACACCACCACGCGGCCGGGGATCTTGGCCAGCGACACTTGCCTCCCGTCGGTGGCCCCCAACACCACCTCCGGCACGACCATCCCCGTTAGATGGCGTGCACCCCCGTCATCCTGCGGCGCGGGGATCTTGGACCAGTCGACCTCGTTAAGGCTGGGCTGGTTGGTGGAGACCATCGGGTTTTCCTCTCTCGGCGTGACGGGCACCACCCCTTAATCCAGCGTGCGACGGGACGGTGGCATCCGCGACCATACCAGTCAATGCTTCGTGCGCACATGATACCGCCCGGCGACGCGGAAGCCGATGCGCTCGTAGACGGCGGTGGCTCGCGCATTCGCGGCCTCGGCCTGCAGGTAGAGGTGCTTGCAGCCCTGGTCGGCGGCCCAGGCTTCGATGCTGGCCAGCACCGCCTGCGCACAGCCCCGGCCCCTGGCGCTCGCGAGGGTTGCCATACACTGCACAGACGCGAGGTGGCCATCGGCAACGGAGAGGCCCGAGGCGACCACGGTGCCTTCCCGCTGGCACGAGAAATACGCGCGGCGTGTCGGCAAACCGGCCAGGATAGCCGGTGCCACCGCGCGCCGGTCCGGGGACAGCCCGGAGAGATAGACGGCGAGCCACTCCGGCGCAGGGTCGGCGGACAACACCACGTCCCTCGCAGCGCGCACAGAGCCGGCAATCTGCTTGGCCATGGTCACGTGCTTCTCGCCGTGCGCGTAACCCTTGGCGGCCAGGCGTGCGTCGATGTCGTCAGGCTCACTGACCTCGGTGACAGTGAATCGGCAGGGCGCGCCCTTGGCCCGATAGCGACGCTCGGCTTCACCAATGGCCGCATCGGCATCGGCACCGCGGAACGAGAGGGTGGCGACCGAGTTGGCCCGCAGCGAACCGCCGGAGGGTCGGTCGCCTCCAGGGCCGGCCAGGAGCGTACAGCGGCTGCCTCGATCGCGGCCAGCTCGCGGCGGCAGACCGCGCGCTCCACCGCCTCACCCCTTCTCCCGCATGAGCCGCGCCTTTTGGCGCTGCCAGTCGCGCTTGGCTGCGGTCTCGCGCTTGTCGTGCAGCTTCTTGCCTTGCGCTAGGGCGATCCGCAGCTTGGCTCGGCCGCGCTTGTTGAAGTAGAGCTCGAGCGGCACCATGGTCATGCCCTGGCGGTCCACGGCGACGGAGAGCTTGTGGATCTCGCGCTTGTGCAGAAGCAGGCGCCGTGGTCGGCGCGGGTCGTGCTGGAAGAAGGCACCGGCCTGCGCGTACTCGGGGATGTAGGCGTTGATGAGGAAGATGCCGCCCTGCTCGGCCGAAGCATAGCTCTCGGCGATGTTGGCATGGCCCGAGCGCAACGATTTCACCTCAGTGCCGGTGAGAGCGATGCCGGCCTCGAAGGTGTCCTCGATGTGGTAGTCGAAGCGCGCCCGCCGGTTCTCGGCAATGCGCTTGTGCCCGTCGTCGTCCTTGGAAGCCATGCCAACCGTAGGTTGCGTCTGTCCCCGTGATGGCCGGGGAAAGTCCCGCCTCAAGACCAAACTTGCAAATGGCGTACGGCTAATAGCGAGGGGTAGAGACAGGCCACGCGTAGCCATTCGCCGGAAGGTATAGCGTCTCGCGGGCGCTCAACCCATCTACAATCGCTCTTACTCGGCGGCCTTTGCCTTGAGCAGCCCGACCCGGGCCAGCGCCGCGTCCACCGCCTTCTTCGTCGCCTCGGACACGGGGGCCAGGGGCAGCCGCGCGTCGGGCGAGCCGATGACCCCGAGACGCCACACAGCATACTTCACGGGGCCGGGGTTGGTCTCCACGAACAGTGCGTCGTGCAGCGGCATCAGGCGATCCTGCAAGGTCAGCGCCGCGTTGTAGTCGCCCTTGAGGCAGGCGCTCTGGAACTCGGCGCACAGGCGCGGCGCCACGTTGGACGTGACCGAAATGCAGCCGTGGCCGCCGTGGGCCATGAATCCGAGCACCGTCCCGTCCTCGCCGGAGAGCTGCACGAAATCCTCCCCGCAAGTCAGCCGCTGCTGGGTGACGCGGGCCACATTGGCGGTGGCATCCTTGATGCCCACCACGTTCTTCAGCTCGCGCCGGCAGCGCGCCAGCGTGGCCACCTGGATATCCACGATCGTGCGCACCGGCACGTTGTAGATCACAATCGGGATATCGACCGTGTCGTTGATCGCCTTGAAGTGGCGGAAAAGCCCCTCCTGGGTCGGCTTATTGTAATAGCCGGTCGAATGCAACACGGCGTCAGCGCCGACCTTCTTGGCATGGCGCGTGAAGTCGATGGCCTCCTCGGTAGAGTTGGAGCCGGCCCCGGCAATCACCGGGACCCGCTTGGCCGCCATTTCCACGCACAGCTCCACCACCCGCTTGTGCTCCTCGTGGCTGAGCGTCGGGCTCTCGCCGGTCGTGCCGACAGGCACGAGCCCGTGCGTACCCTCCCCGATCTGCCATTCGACCAGGCGCCGGAACGCCTCCTCGTCGACGCTGCCGCCGCGAAACGGCGTGATCAGTGCCGTAAACGAACCCCTGAACATGGTTTGCATTGGGGTTGGCTCCCGAATGTCAGCCTCATCACCAGCGCTGCTTAACCAGTTCGCCTTAACCAGCACTGCAGGTCGCCCCCGAGCTTGAACGGGGGTGCGGCCCTTGATAACGTGAGCGAAACCACGCGCAACAGACAATAGCCATCAAGCGGCGTGGTTTTCGCGGCCACTATGCCGCCGGTGGGGAGGCCCGGCAAGGCCAGCCATCCCGCATTGCACCGGATTGCGACGCCGCCTCGCGCGGGTCTCGGGCGCCCTCGGCACGTGCGCCAGGAGATCTCGGAAACTGGCCGCCAACACGATAGGACGTGATGCAAACTCCGTTCAGACTGGTTGCGGGACTTCTTATGGCGGGCGTCCTGTTCGGGCTTCCGCCTGCCCAGGCCCAACCAAAGGCGCAGAGGGAGGGATCGGCGGGCAAATCGGTCGCGGCCAAGGCTCAAGGGCCGACCGCAGCAGGCGCAGCGACGGCCAAACCCGATCCCGCCCCCGCCGTCTCGGTCCAGACGGCGCTGACGCCCCGGTTATCGTCCGAGGAGGCGCAGCACAAAGCCCGCTACGATGCGGCCACCAGCGCCATCCGCGAGCGAGCGCTCTCCTCGGAGGACGCCGCCCGCATCCGCGAAGCTGTCAATGCCATAGCCGACGGCGGGTATAGGCGGGGCGAGGCCTTGCGCGACCAGATCACCGACCCGGCCGGCCGCAAGCTTATCCAGTGGTACCTCTACCGCCACGGCTACGGCACCGCGTCCGCGATCCGCGCCTTCGTCGCCGCCAACCCGACCTGGCCCGACCGTGGGCTCCTCACCCAGAGGGCCGAAGAGAACCTGTTTGAAAGCAATCCCAAACCTGCCGAGGTGAGGGCCTTCTTCGCCGAGCAGCCGCCGGCAACCGCGGTGGGCCTTGCTGCCCTGGCGGCGGCCCTTGCCGCCGACAAGGACGAGGCCGACGCCAAGGCGCTCGCGGCCAAACTGTGGGCCGAGTACGACGTTTCGGCCACCCGCGAGGCCGAGATCCTGAAGCGCATTGGCGGGCTGCTCAGCGAGGCCGACCACAAGCGCCGGCTCGACCGGTTGCTCCTCAACGACAGCCGCTGGACCGAGGAGCGCAAAGAGCGCGCGGCCATCATCCGGCGCGTCATCGCCCGGCTATCGGAGCCCGAAAAGAAGAAGGCCGAGGCGCGGCTTGCGGTGTTCCTGCGCACCAAGAACTCGCACCAGCTCATGGCCAAGCTGCCGGCCGACGCGTTCGCCAACGAGTGGGGGTTGGCGTTCCAGAGGGCCCAGGCGCTGCGCCGCCAGAACAAGGACGAGGAGGCGTGGAAGATCCTCCTGTCCGAGCCGGAGCCGACACTGTCGGTCAGGCCCGACGGGTGGTGGGAGGAGCGGCGCGCCAATGCCTATGCAGCCCTCAGGGCGGGCCAGCCCAATACGGCCTATGAGCTGGTGCGTGACCCAGGACCGCTGCTCATCAACGCCCACAACGACGCGTGCTTCATGGCAGGGTGGCTGGCGCTGCGTCACCTCAACAACCCCAAGCAGGCGCTGGTCCATTTCCAGGAGCTGGCGAAGTCCGCCGACGGTCCTTTGAGCCGGGCGCGGGCCCACTACTGGCTTGGGCGCACCTACGAGGCGCTCGGCGAGCGCGGCAAGGCCAATGAAAACTATCTCACCGCGTCCCTCCAGATCGACACGTTCCACGGGCAGCTGGCGCGCCTTAAGCTCGACCCGCATGCAAGCGCGCTCAAGATCGACCCGCCGGCGGCGCCGACCTCAGAGGAAATCGCCCGCTTCAGCGGGCTTGATGCCATGCAGGCCGCAATCATCGCCCACAAGGCCGGGCTCGACTACTCCGTGGTGCGCGCCTTCCTCGTCCAGCTGCGCACGCACATGAAGACCGAGGCCGAAGTTGCCATGCTGGCGCACGTGGCCGAAGCTCTTGGTGACACGCAGACGGCCTTGCGCGTCGGCAAGTACGGGATCGCGCAGGGCTTCAACCTCATCTACTACTCCTATCCCGTGCACCGGCTGCCGGCCTATACGCCTCTGCGCGGCCCGCCCGAGACCGCGCTGCTGCTCGGGATCGCCCGTCAGGAGAGCGAGTTCAATATGGCCACGCTGTCAGGCGCCGGCGCCCGCGGCATCCTGCAGGTGATGCCGGAGACCGCCCGGCACGTGTGCCGCGACTACAAGGTCAAATGTGATATCTCGCGGCTGAAGAAGGACGCGGCCTACAACACCATGATGGGCAGTGCCTACATCTCCGACCGCATGGACGAGTTCGGCGGCTCCTACATTCTGGCCATTGCGGGCTACAACGCGGGCCCCGGGCGAGCGCGCGAGTGGATCCGCGAGTTCGGCGACCCACGCGACACGCGTGTCGACCCGATCGACTGGATCCACCGCATCCCGATCCAGGAGACGCGAGAGTACGTGCAGAAGGTGCTCTCCAACATCCAAATCTACCGCGCGCGGCTTGGCGAGGAGACGACCGCCGTCCGCATCAACGCCGACCTGCGGCGCACCGCCCATGCGCCCGGGTCCAACGACACCACCGCGGCGTCCGCCGACAAGTAGCTGTGCCGGAATTGCCTGGGCGATCATCCAGGAATGGCGTGTCAGCGCCATATTCAGGACCCAACAGCGCCAAGAGGGAAGCCAGGGGTGTCCGCGTTGGGCGCTATCGCGCTTGCCCGGTGCCACGCTGCCATGGGGCAACGCTAGCGCCTGCACCACAGCCTCGCGGCTATCGTCCATGGCCGCACGGTGGTAGCTTTATTGGGCCCGTGCGCGGCCGCACCGGTTGAAGAGGTAAGGAGGCGCTGCCATCGTGCAGGAGTGGCGGGATATCACGTTCTCCTCGCGCGACGGGCTGCGGCTCTACGGGCGCCACTACCCGGCGCCCGGTTCGGCGCTAGTGCCGGTTCTCTGCCTCGCCGGGCTGAGCCGCAACAGCAGGGATTTCCACGGCCTTGCCGTGACACTATCCGCCGCTGGAGCAGGTGCGCGCAACGTCTATGCGCTCGACAGCCGCGGACGTGGGCGTTCGCAGCACGACCGCGACTGGCGCAACTACTCGCTCCTCGTCGAGGTGAATGACGCCCTCGATTTCATGGCCACGAAGGGCCTGCACGGCGCCACTGTCATTGGCACCTGCCGCGGCGGCCTCATCGCCATGATGATGGCGGTGCTGCGACCGAGCGCTATCGCCGCCGCCATCCTCAACGACATCGGCCCGGTGATCGAGCGCGAGGGGCTCGCGCGCATCGTCGCCTACATCGGCCGCATCCCCGTGCCCGCTGATTGGGAGGAGGCGACGCGCATCGTCTACGAGATCAACAAGCGCCAGTTTCCCGCCGTCTCCATGGAAGAATGGGCCGTGCAGGCGCGTGCCTGGTTCAACGACGACGACGGACTGCCGGCGCTCGGCTACGACCCCAACATTGCCAAGGCGCTCTCGCTCACGAACGAGCCGATCCCCGAGCTGTGGCCGCAGTTTGGTGCGCTCGCGCGCATACCCGTGCTTGCCATCCGCGGCGAGACCTCCGACATCTTGAGCGCCCTTACGCTTGAGGAGATGCGCACCCGCCACCCGCGGCTCGACACCTTCACCGTACGCGGACAGGGCCACGCCCCCCTGCTCCGCGACGGCCCCACGCTGGCCGCCATCGAGGCCTTCCTGCGGCGTTCGGACCGTGAGGCCGTGGCCGCCGCCACTTTGCCGATCCCGGCATCGCCATGAGCCCTCCACCTATCATCCCGGACAAAACCACGCCAGCGGCAGGCGAACAGCGCTCCGATCTGGGACCTCGGGAGGTTCGGGCTCGCTCTGTAAGGTCTCCGATAGCCTCGCCCGCGCGGGGCTCGGCTTCGGATATGACAGGTGGAGATCGATCCGACTACCTCCTGTACGACGGCGAGTGCCCGGCGTGCAGCGCCTACTTGGCGATGTCCCGATTGCAGCACCTCTATCCGGGACTGCGGGTGTTGGATGCCCGCACCGAGCCAGGCCTCGTCGCCGACCTGCGCCGCCGCGGATACGAGATCAACATAGGCATGGTGTTGTGCCTCGGCGGCAAGATACATTTCGGCGCTGACGCCACGCGCCTGATCGCCATCTTCGGCCATGCCTCACCATCGTGGTGGCGGCGATTCGCGCTCACCGCCATTGGCAGCGCCCCGTGGTCGGCGCGCCTCTATCCCTGGCTGAACCACGGGCGCGGTATCCTGCTGCGGTTGTTGGGGCGCGGCCCGATCGCCTAATCGGCGGTCGCGTGATGAGCGCTTGAACGAGGATGCTCCTCGGAGCGCCGGTGTGACGGGTTACGACCCGATTTTGTCGGGTTGCCCAGATACGAGACCCCTTTGGGCGACATTTGCGATGACATCCGATTGACGCGAGGCCGGTCCCCCGCATAGCCTTTTCGCATACACGCGAGCCCCGCGTGGCAACGCGGGCAACGGGAGGACAGGATGATCAGATCGGCTCTTGTATCGGCGCTGCTCGCGGCCGCCGTGCTCGCCGCACCACTGGCGCAGGCGCAAATGACCGACGCGCAGAAGTTGGAGCGCAACAAGAAGAACGTGGTCGAATTCTACAATGCTGTACTGAACGAGAAGAACTTCGAAAAGGCCAAGACCTATGTCGGCGCCACCTATGTCCAGCACAACCCGATTGGGGCCGACGGGCTCGAGGGCATCAAAGGCTTCATCAATTTCCTGCGCACGAAGTTCCCCGACAACAAGAGCGAGATCAAGCGCGTCTTTGCGGAGGGCCATTACGTGATCGTGCATGTCCATGCAGTGCGCGAGCCCGGGACGCGCGGCAACGCGATCTTTGACCTGTTCCGGCTGGACGATGACGGCAAAGTGCTCGAGCACTGGGACGCGGTGCAGCCGATCCCCGATCCGGCTACTGCGCTGAACAAGAACGGCATGTTCTGACGACAAATGAGGCTGGGGGTCGGGGACTGATCGCCACCGGAGGCGCCGTTGCCAGAGACGTCCCACTCGACGCCCCTCATCGGCCTCGACGCGGTGGCTCTCGACACCGAGACGACCGGGCTCGACGTCCGTAGCGCGCGCCTCGTCCAGGTCGCCGCGTTGCCCCTGGTAGCCGGCCGCATGCGCCCCGAGGACCGCTTCGAGCGCCTCATCAATCCGGGCATTCCCATCCCATCCGCGGTGGTGGCCGTGCACGGCATCACCGACGCGAAGGTGGCCGACGCGCCACCCTTTGCCGACATCGCCGCCAACCTGGAGGCCTACATCGGCCGGGCCGTTGTGATCGGCTACGCCATCGCCTACGATCTCGCGGTGCTGGAGCGGGAATACGCGCTCGCTGGCCGCACGCCGCCGCGCCTGCGCGCCCTCGACGTGCGTACACTGGCGCGGCTGGCGGCGCCGTCGCTGGCCGACTACAGCCTGGAGGCGCTGTCGGAGTGGCTCGACGTGAGGATCCGCGGC
>JAFMSC010000512.1 GCA_017353825.1 Hyphomicrobiaceae bacterium
TGCGGCAGTGGCCAGTGGGGCTCCAGCAGTCGGAAAAACTGAAGTTCGTGCCTGCTTGGTGCGTTTCATCGCCTGCTGCCTCCTTGGGGCTGCCGGCGCTGCCCCGACCCCAGCCAAGACGCGCCGCGCCGCCCTTGCGGCACCCGCTGCCCGGCGCTCGCGGCAGTGCGGCCTTGCGTCGGGCGGTTTGCCTCAAAGCGCCGATGCAACTAGGGTCTCGAGCCCGCCCCCTCCGTTCCCGTAGACTCCCCGGGAGCCTGTCCATGCCCTTGCCGCGCCCCGTGTTCTACGGCTGGTACATCGTTGGTGCAGTGCTTGTCACGACCACGGCATTTTCCGGATTCATCTTCTACAACCTCTCGATCCTGCTCGCCGCGTTTGTGGCCGAGCGCGGGTTCCCCGTCGCGCTGGCGAGCAGCGCGACTTCCTTCTTCTTCCTCGCTGCTGGCCTCGGCGGCGTGGCGGCGGGGCGCCTGGTGGACCGCTTCGACGCGCGCCTGGTGATCAGCGCCGGCGCCACTCTCGGGTCGCTGGCGCTCGCCGCGGCCGGCGCCCTCTACGCCACCTGGCAGCTCTTTGCGTTCTACGTGGTGCTGGGCATCGCACACGGCACCTGTGGGTTGGTGCCCGTGACGACCGTGATCGCTCGCTGGTTCAACGAGCAACGCTCGCTCGCCTTCTCCATCGGCTCTACGGGGCTGTCGCTCGGTGGCATTGTGGTGGCGCCGTTCCTGGCGCTGGCAGTGGAGCGCTACGGCCTTAATGCCACCGCTCCCTGGATGGGGCTCCTGCTCTTCCTCGGCATCGTTCCACTCACCCTTCTCATGGTGCGCCCGAGCCCGCAGGCCATGGGTCTCGTCCCCGATGGCATCACGCGGTCCAAGGCGACAGCCGCTCCGCCAGCTCCGTCCACCTCGTTCCGTGAGGCGCTTCGCACCGGCTACTTCTACGCCGTCTCCATCTCCTATCTGTTCGTGCTCGGCGCGCAGGTCGCTGGCGTTGCCCATTGCTACCGCCTCGCCAGCACCTGTGACGGCACCGAGACCGCGGCGCTGGCGCTGGCGGTGATGGCGGCCATGAGCTCCATCGGGCGGCTGATCGGCGGGGTGCTGCTCCTCAAAGTACCCTCGCGCGCGTTCGCGCTCGCCATGATGGCAATGCAGGCCATGGGGCTAGCCGGCCTCACCTTGGCGCACGGCCGCGTCGGCATCCTCGCCGGCGTGACGGTGTTCGGGCTCACCATGGGCAACTCGCTCATGATGCACCCGCTCTTGCTCGTCGAGCGCTTCGGGGTGCTCGACTACGGCCGCGTCTACTCGACGAGCCAGCTGATGTCAGTCGCCGGTCTGGCGGGCGGCGCCGCGCTGGTAGGCCTCATCTACGACGCGAGCGGCGGCTACACGCTGCCGTTCGCTGCGATCGCCTTCGCCTCGCTCGTCGGCTTCGCGATCCTCGCCGCCTTTGGTCCCAAGGGGCTTGCGCTCAGCAGACCATCCCTCATGCCGGAGCGGCGTGCGGCCGACGCGAGCGCAACAGGAGGAACGCCGCGATCGTCCCGTTGAGGACGTTCCACGCTAGCCCGTGCAGGAACGCCTGCCAGTAGCTGCCCGTCAGGTCGAAGATGGCGCCCGACAGCCATCCGCCCAGCGCCATGCCGACGATGGTGGACATGATGACAAGGCCCACCAGCGTACCGGCCAGCCGCGGGGGGAAGTACTCGCGCACGATCACCGCATACATCGGCACGATGCCGCCCTGGAATAGCCCGAACAGCGCCGAGATCACGTAGAGCGAGGCCAGCCCGTTGAAGAACAGGTAGAGGATGAGCGCCGCGCCCTGCAGGAGCGAGCCGATCAGCAGCGTGGCGACGCCGCCGATGCGGTCGGCGATGAAGCCCGAGGCGACGCGGCTGACGATGCCGAAGCCCAGCATCAGCGACAGCATCTCCGCGCCGCGCGCCACCCCGTAGCCGAGGTCGCCGCAGTAGGCCACGATGTGCACCTGCGGCATGGACATGGCAACGCAACACGCAACCCCGGCGAGGCAGAGGAGCGCGAACAGCGCGGCGGGCGATACCCCGAGCGAGGCGTTGGCGTCCCCCGCCGCGGCGGCCTGCGTCAGCGCCTGATGGGCGGCCAGCCGGCGCCGCAGCACCGTGGCCAGTGGCAGCATGGTGCCGAGGCAGGTGGCGCCGAGGATCACCTGTGTCTGGCGCCAGCCACCGGCCTCGGTGAGACGCTGCACAAAAGGCGGCCAGACGGCGCCGCCCAGGTAGTTGCCCGCCGCGCAGACCGCCACCGCAATGCCGCGCCGGCGCGTGAACCAGTGCGAGATGTCGGCGATAAGCGGCGCGAAGCCCGTCGCGCTGCCGGCGCCGATCAGGAGGTTGGCCAGCGCGAACGTGGCGAGGCTCGGCGCCCGCGCCGAGGCCATGAAGGCGAGGCCCAACATCAGCGTGGCACCGACGAGAGGGAGCACGATGCCCAGGCGGTCGACCAGCCGGCCGAGCCCGACCGTGCCGAGGCCGAAGCCGATCATGGTCAGAGTGTAGGGCAGCGAGGCGTCTGCGCGCGCCACTGCGAACTCCGCCTGCACTGCGGGCAGAGTCACCACCACCGCCCACATGCCTACGCTGGCGATGGTGCCGATGACGAGCGACGTGGCAAGCCGCACCCAAGCGTGGGTCGATTCCGCCTGCCCCGTTGCCGCTGCCGCTCCCGCGATGTCCTGCGACCCGTCCATGCGCGCGACATTCTGCATCCGGCCCGCGTGGGTCAAGCGCGGATGCCCTCAAACCGCGCACACCTGCCATGAAAAGCGGCAAT
>JAFMSC010000513.1 GCA_017353825.1 Hyphomicrobiaceae bacterium
GGGCACGCGGGACGCGCTCGTCGGGCGTGAGCCCGAGCCCTGGGCCGGTGGGCACCGCCATCATGTCGCCACGCGCGCGGAATGCCCCATCGGTGGTCCCGCGGTCGGCGATGTACTGCGGACCGTTGAGCGCGGCTGGGAGATCGAGCCCCGCCCAACCGAAGAAGTGCGCCGACGCGGCCATCGACAGCTCCGGGTCGGTGAGACCGGAAGCGTAGAGCAATAGGCCGTTGTCGTGCAGAAGCCTGGCGATGCGCGACGCGTTCCACAGGCCGCCGCAGCGGGCCACCTTCATGGCGATGCCGTCGAACATGCCGAGCGCCATGAACTCTGCCGCCTCGACCGGCGACACGATGCCCTCGTCCATGAGCACCGGCAGCGCGCCGAGCCGCTTCAGGGCCTGGTAGTCGCGCAGCCGGTTCGGCGGCAGCGGTGACTCGATGGCCTTGAGGCCAAGATCGGCGAGCTTCGGCACCACTTCACGCGCGGTGTCATACGTGTAGCTCGTGTTGGCGTCGACCCAGTGGAAGCCAGCGGGGGCGAAGCGGACCACCATGCGCGCGAGCTCGAGGTCGTAGGCCGTCGTCTGCGGAGGGCCGATCTTGATGTTGAAATGCGCATAGCCAAGTGCGGCGCCCTTCCCCAGCTGCCGCTCGGCACCCTCAAGTGTCGCAGCCGCGACCGTCCAACTGAGCCTGACCTTAGCCGCCTTGCTGCCGGTGAGAGTGCCGCCGGGCATGAGGTCGCTCGCCGGCCTGCCGACCGCTTTGCCCCAGAGGTCGTAGCAGGCGAGATCGATCGCGGCCTTGGCCAAGGGTTGGCCAACCGAGAAGGACGGCCGGATCGCGCGCTCCATGCGGGCGTGAATGTCCTCGATGTCGCCGGGATCGCCGCCGAGCACCGCCGGCGCAAGATAATGCCGCAGCGTGCTCTCGACCGATTCGACCGTCTCGTAGGTCCAGGTCTCCACCGGGACCGACTGGCCCAACCCTTGGTAGCCGTCCGCGTCGGTCAGGCGCAATACAATGGTCGGCCGTGCCGCCGCCTTGAAGAACTTGAACTCGCCGACAAGGGGATAGTCGACCCTGGCAATGTCGACTCCGACGATGCGCGCCATTTCACGCGATCCTCCCGAGGCTCTCCTCTTCCCCTTACTTCGCGACCACCGCACGAGAGGTTGGCAAGGAACTTAACGATCTGGTTAGGTCGGCGCGAGCAAGAAAATGCGAGCGCGGCCATCCCCAGCCGTCCAGCGGACGTGTCGCGTTGCTATCCGCGACCAGCGTGGAGACCTGCAAATCCCCTCCCCCGCGCAAGTGCCTTGCTGGTTGCCGGATTTTGCGCCGCTCCCTACGACCTCATACGACCTGGCCATGGATCGCTCTCTCATCTAGCTCCGACCTTCGTAGAGGTCGCGGCCGCGCACCAGGGTGCTGATCTTGCCGTCGGCGATGTTGCGCTTGAGCATCCAAAACCCGCAGTCGGGGTGGATGTATTTCACGCGGCCTGGCCCCAGCACCTTGTCGGCGCGTTCGATGGCCCGCGCAATGGCGTCGGCCGACTCGATCGTCGTCTGCTTAATGTCCACCACGCCCAGGCCGAAGCCTATTTGCGGCCGCAGGGCCTTGAACACCTCCAGCTCATCGGGCGGGCGGTGTGCGCTTTCCATGATGATGTGATCGACATGGAGCGCGTTGAGGTAATCGATGAGCCGGTCCCAGCTGCCCTTCTGGATGGTCTGCCCGCCGTAGTTGCCGAAGCACAGATGCACGGCCGGTGTGGTCGGGATGGCGCGCAGCACACGGTTGATCGCCTCCGCCGCCCACGGCCATTCGTCCGCCGCGCCCGGAAGGTTGGCCTCGTCCACCTGGATGACGGCTGCATCGATGTGCTTCACCTGCTCAGCCAGCACGTCGGCGATGGCGAAAGCCAGCTCCGCCTTGTCCTTGTAGTGGGTGTTGAGCAGCATCTTGGCCAACATGTGTGGACCGGTGAGCGTGAACTTCAAGGGCCTGGTCGCCAGCGCCTTGGCGCGGGCGCAGGCCGTCGGCAGGTCGAGCGAGCCGGGGCCAAGCGGCCCTACCACGACGCCCGACGGCTTGGCGCGGAACTCCATGCCCGGCTGCTTCTTGAAGCTCATCCATTCGGCCAGGCCGATCTCGCGGCACACGCCGGCCATCGGCAACACGAAATATTCGATCATGCCGTTGGTCTCGGGGTGGTTGACATCGAAGCGGTAGAGTTCCCCGTCGCAGACGAGGTCGATGCCGGCCTTCTCCTGGGTCGCGATCACGACGCGGGTGGCGTCGATGAGGGCCTGCTCCGACGGCAACGCGATGAGCCAGTCCGGCACCGGATAGGATCCCACCGTCGTGGTCTGGATACGCGGCGCCGGCATGGCGAGAGCTCCTTTGATTCCGACGGCGGCGACCGCTGATTCCGACGGCTGCGACCGCACTGTCTGTGATTGGCGCTGTGGTAGGGAGAGGGCGTGCCGACCGCTCATGCCGCGTTCAGCCGCGTTGAGGCGATGCGGGCGCCCTCGACCAGTGCCCCGAACTTGGCCCAGACGATGCTCTCGTGGATCTCATCGTTGCCGGCGAAGCTCGCGAACCCGCAGTCCGTGCCGGCGATCACGCGCTCGCGCCCGAAGGCGTCGATCCAGCGGCCGAGCCGCTGCGCCACCGCCTCGGGATGCTCCACCATCACGTTCGACTGGGTGATCATGCCTGGGATGACGACGATGTCGTCGGGTAGCCTGGCGTCGCGCCAGCTCGTCCATTCGTGCTCGTGGCGCGGGTTGGCGGCCTCGAAGGAGTAC
>JAFMSC010000514.1 GCA_017353825.1 Hyphomicrobiaceae bacterium
CCAGCGTGCCGCTGAGCTGGAGGGCGGCCTGCGCGGCACGCAGCGCGAGGGCACCATCGCGCCTATCCCCATCGCCATCCCGCGTTTCCTCGGCGAGGACGACCGCTTCGTCGCGGAGGTGACGGGGGTGGTGACGGCCGACCTGGAGCGGTCGGGGTTGTTCCAGCCCTTGGACCCGGCCTCGTTCATCGACCACGTGCGGGACATCAACCTCGCCCCCCGCTTCCAGGACTGGCGCCCCATTGGCGCGCAGGCGTTGGTGGTGGGCCGTGCCGGGCGCGCCGCGGACGGGCGCTACTACGCGGAATTCCGCCTCTACGACGTGCTCTCACAGCGGGAGCTGGTGGCTAAGCGGTTCGCGGCCGAGGCCGTCGACTGGCGCCGCCTAGCTCACCGCGTCGCCGACCAGGTGTATGAGCGCCTAACCGGCGAGCGCGGGTACTTCGACACCCAGATCGCCTTCATCGACGAGACCGGCCCCAAGGACCACCGCCGCAAGCGCCTCGCCATCATGGACCAGGACGGCGCCAACGTGCGTCTCCTCAGCCAGGGCAACGAGCTGGTGCTGACGCCGCGCTTCAGCCCCACCGCCCAGGAGATCACCTTCCTGCAGTACGCGGGCGAGCAGCCGCACGTGCAACTCATGAACCTTGACACCGGACGGCGCGAGATCGTGGGCAACTTCCCGGGCATGACGTTCGCGCCGCGTTTCTCGCCTGATGGACAGCGCATCGTCATGAGCATCGGCGAAGGCGGGGCCTCGGCCATCGTGGAGATGGACCTGCGCACGCGCCAAACCCGCAACCTCACCCAGCTCATCGCCATCGACACGGGACCCTGCTACAGCCCCGATGGCCGCCGCATCGTGTTTGAGTCCGACCGCGACGGCGTGCAGCAGCTGCATGTGATGAGCACGGACGGCTCGGGCGTCAAGCGAATCAGCTATGGTGAGGGACGCTATGCAACCCCGGTGTGGTCACCGCGCGGTGACCTCATCGCCTTTACTAAGCAGGCCGGCAACAGCTTCCTCATCGGCGTGATGCGCCCCGACGGCTCGGGCGAGCGCATCCTCACCGAAGGCTTTCACAACGAGGGTCCCACGTGGTCACCCAACGGCCGCGTGCTCCTGTTCTTCCGTGAGAGCCCGGGCGCCGGCGGAGGCCCCAGCCTTTTTTCCATCGACCTCACCGGCTACAACGAACGCCGCGTGGCGACGCCCTCCTTCGGCTCCGACCCTGCTTGGGGGCCGCTGCGCAACTGATCGGAGCGTCACTACACAACTGACGCGTGCCGCCTTTACGCAGCCTTAACCGGAATGGTGTGTCCTTCACCTGGGGTGAGCGAGGCCCGGCTGCATCGGTGGGCCTGCAGTAGTTGCGTCCCGGCGTACCGATGCGTTGGCTATCGAAGTGGCATTTCCGCACCAACCCGTGCGCAAAACCCAGCGAGCCGCGGCTGCGTCCTTGATCTGGGAATCGCGCACCGGTAGCGAAATGGGGCGATTGCCGAACACGTGTCAGGAGAGAAACAACTATGAAACTGAAAAACATGATTGTTATCTCGGCGCTGGTCGCTGCTGTGGCTTTGGGCGCCTGCCGCCGTGAGGTCACTCACGAGCCCATGAAGCTTGGCGCCGACGTGACCGTCGACCAGACCGCTCGCTGAGCCAAAAGGCCGACTGGACCGCTTGTGTGCGTTTCCCAGATTCCTGGGGCTGAGGCGGCGTGGATCGGTGTTGATGACTGCTTCTGGGCCTCATCGCGGCCGAATCCCCGCGGTGCGGCCCCGATGTTTTTGGCGGTCTTAAGCCACGTTTAAGCTGGCGGTGGTGCCAGTACCGCGGCACTGGGAAAAAGCTGCGGTAGTATGTTGCGCGGCCGTATGTTGCAAGGGGTCACTGAACCGGGGTGCCCCGGCGTCGGTCATATTTCCGCGCCTCATGTTGGCTAAGACGTGGAGCGAGCCGGAAGATTTCGGTGTTGTGCGCACTCTACGCGCCGGACAGCGGCAGGCGCGGGAAAGGGGGCTATGGAATGATGCATTCGCCAGATGGGCCGGAACGGGCAGCACAACGAGCACAATGGCGGCCGCACGCGGCGGGTTTTCTCGCCGTCGTTGCCCTGATCTTTGCGCTTGCAGGTTGCGCGAACAATGCCAAGCCCGAGGACATGGCCAACGGCGCCTACGCGGCGCCTGGAACGCCGCGCGACTTTATAACCCGGGCGGGCGACCTCGTGTACTTCTCAACTGACAGCTCCGAGTTGTCGGTTGAATCGCAGCAGACGCTGATGAACCAGGCGCGCTGGCTCCAACAGTACCAGGAGCACCCGATCACCATAGAGGGCCACGCCGACGAGCGGGGCACGCGCGAGTACAACATTGCGTTGGGCGCGAAGCGGGCCCAGGCAGTGCGTAACTTCCTGGTGCAGCAGGGCATCAACCCGGCACGCATCCGCACCGCCTCCTTCGGCAAGGAGCGGCCGGTGGCGGTGTGCAATGACATTTCGTGCTGGTCGCAGAATAGGCGCGCCCAGACGGTCGTGAACGGGCGCGATGCACGCTCCTGATGCGCGCTATTGAAGCACCGGGGCTGGTAGACTAGGCCGCGACGCCGCGTAGGTCGGCGTAGAGGATGAGGTTCTCCAGCTATCGGGCTGCGGACGTCTACGGTGCTCGATGTGCAGAAGAAGGCCGATGAGTTGCGCGCACCACTTGGGCGAGCGCAGGACGGGCGGGGATGATTGGTGGCATGGCGGGATTCGGGTTGAGGGCGAGCGTGCTCGCAGGTTTAGTGGCCCTGCCGGCGCTCGCCGCCGT
>JAFMSC010000515.1 GCA_017353825.1 Hyphomicrobiaceae bacterium
GGCCAATGGCGGCACAGGGAACCAAGCCTGGCGAGCCGGCGACGCCATGGCCGCGGTGTGCGGCCAGCGCGGCCATCTTCCGCGGACGCGAGGTGCTTCTGATCCAGCGCGGCAAGGCCGGGCCGCTGCTAGGCTTCTGGAGCCTCCCCGGCGGCCACATCGAGCCAGGCGAGCCGGCCCGCGCCGCGGCCGTGCGCGAGGTGCGCGAGGAGGCCGGCGTCACAGCCGAGCTGGCCGGTCTCCTCGATGTCCACGACGTGATCCGCCGCGAGCGTCCGGATCGCCTCACGTCCCACTACCTGATCGCCGTCTTCTACGGCCGCTGGGCCTCGGGGGAACCTCAACCGGGCGACGACGCCGTGGCGGCCCGTTTCGTGCCCGTTGACGCCGTCCACGTCCTGAACACCACCGAGTGCACCCCCGAGTTCATCCGCCGCGCCTGGTCGCTCTTGCAGGACGCCACGCGCTGAGCACGTTATCGCTGCCCTATCCTCGTTTCGGCCGGCTTTCCCCCTGCCTCGGCGCCGCCTAGAATGCCGGGCAGGATCTGAGCCACAGCCCACAAGGACCCCGGCCCATGCGCACATCCCTGCCGAAGGGACCGCTCGCTGGCGCTGCCATGCTGGCGGCGGTCGCGGCCGCAACCTCGGCGCAGGGCCCGGCCACCGACACCAAGCCCTACGACGACAAGCTGATGCGGCTCTCCGAGATCCTTGGTGCGGTGCACTACCTGCGCGAGCTGTGCGGCGCCAACGACGGGCAGAAGTGGCGCGAGCAGATGCGTGAGCTCATGGACACGGAGGGCTCCACGGCCCTGCGTCGTGCCAAACTCACGCGCAGCTTCAACAACGGCTACCGCGCCTACAGCCGCACCTATAACACCTGCTCGCCGCCCGCCCAGACGGCCATTACCCGCTTCCTGGCCGAAGGCGCCGAGATCGCCGATTCCCTCGCCAAGACCGCGCCGTGACTGATGCGCGGGCGCCACGCCTCCAAGCCGGCTCGGTTAATGCTTAACCGTGACCGCGATAGCCGGCCGCGGGCCTCATGCTACGGTCAACCGGGGGGTCAGACCCCTCGCCCGCAGCGCCCAAATTTTTCCAAGACGAGCGCGGGCGCGAAGGGTCTGATCGCGACTCATGGGGGTCCCGCGCTCGCCTGGGGGCAGGCGGGTTGCGGGCGCAATGGAGGGAGATCATGCTGACGCTCGCCGATGACAGCGACGACAGTCTTAAAGCGCTCAATTTCATTCTTAACGCCTGGGAGGAGGCAGCCGAGAGCGGCATCCCGCCGGAGATGATGGCCTACGCTGCCCTCTATGCCGCCCTCACAGACCTGGTGGGCGCGTTCGGCGAGGGGGCTGTGGTCACGCTTATCGACGAGCTTGGCCCGCGCGTGCGGAAGGGCGAGTTCACGCTCTCCCGCACCCGCCAGTAGGGTCGACAGTAGGGGTCGACAGTAGCGTCGACCCGGGCGCAACCCGGGGAGATCCAACTTTTCCGAGGCACTCTGCGCTAATGTTGGTCGCGCTGCCGCTCAACCAACCTACACGCCTGTTGCCCCCTTGCCATGCCGGGCTTCCCGTGCCACGTCGGCAGCGCCTGAGCCGAAAGGGATTCGCCAGCTCAGGCGGGTCTTGCGTGGCGTTGCGTCGGCTAGCATTGAGACAGCGGCGAGCTTAACGTCGATGGCAGTCTTTCGCCTGGGGGCCCTGCGCGACCTCTTCGGCCGGACGGACAACCCCAAGCGGGCCGATGTCGAGGCTGAGGCTGCGCCGTTGGCGCCTCAGGTCGACCTGCAGCTCGTGGAGCAGCCTCGCCGGCACGCACACCGCGAGCACGCAGACCTCTTCGAGGACCCGCCGAGCCAACCACAGTGGGGAGCAACAGAAAACATCGTGGCGCGTGGCGTTCGCAAGCCTGCCGAGGCGTCCGACAGCTATACCGCCGCCGACATCGAGGTCCTGGAGGGCCTGGAGCCGGTGCGGCGTCGGCCCGGCATGTACATCGGCGGCACCGACGAGAAAGCCCTGCACCACCTGTTCGCCGAGGTGATCGACAACGCCATGGACGAGGCCGTGGCCGGCCACGCCACCTGGATCGAGGTGGATCTGGAGGAGGGCGGTTGGCTCACCGTCACCGACAACGGTCGCGGCATCCCGGTCGACCCGCACCCCAAGTTCAGGAACAAGTCCGCCCTCGAAGTGATCATGACCACGCTGCACTCGGGCGGCAAGTTCGACTCCAAGATCTACAACACCTCCGGCGGTCTACACGGCGTGGGCGTGTCGGTGGTCAACGCGCTGTCCGAAAAGCTGCAGGTGGAGGTCGCCCGCGGCCAGCAACTCTACCGCATGGAGTTCGGCCGCGGCGAGCCACTGGGCAAGCTCAAGAGCCTGGGCGCCGTCAAGAACCGGCGCGGCACCAAGGTGCGCTTCAGGCCCGACGAAAGGATCTTCGGCAAGGGCGGCGCCTTCAAGCCGCAGCGCCTGTTCCGCATGGCCCGCTCCAAGGCCTACCTGTTCGGTGGCGTCGAGATCCGCTGGACCTGCGCCAGGGCGCTCATCACTGACGACACGCCGGGCAAGGCGACCTTCCACTTCCCCGGCGGCCTCAAGGAGTACCTGGAGGCAACCATCAACGGCGCCACCCGCGTCACCAAGGACCTGTTCGCCGGCCGCATCGAGAGGGACGGCGGCCATGGCTCGGTGGAATGGGCGGTGTGCTGGGTGGCCGACGCCGACGGGTTCCTCAATTCCTACTGCAACACGGTGCCGACCCCCGACGGCGGCACCCACGAGAATGGCCTGCGCGCTG
>JAFMSC010000516.1:0-1829 GCA_017353825.1 Hyphomicrobiaceae bacterium
CGGCACCTTCGTGACGCGCGACGGCGTGCTGCAACCGGCCCCCGCGCCGCGCTTCTCCCGCACCGTGCCGGAGATGGGCGCAGCCCCGCGCCAGCCCGGCGCCGACACGGACGCCGTGCTCGCCGAGCTCGGCTTCTCGGAGGAGGAGATCGCCGACTTGAAGAAGGGTGGCTGCGTCGGCATCTGCGACGGTGTGTGAGCCTTGGGGCTCTGCGGGTGAGTTACCGCTCGCCACCACCGATGCGGTCTCGCGCCGACTCGGGGTTAGACCGCGGGCCTGCCACCAATGCCTCAGCGCGATTTTCTGCCACCCTGGATTCAGCCATGGCGCCTCGCGCGCGCATCTGGTTTAGTGGGGCATCGTAGCCTCCCTGATTTGCACGCCGGTCGGCTATCTGCTGGCGAGTGGTCGCGACAATCATCGCCCTCCAGGCCCGCCCTTCCCGAAGCGCGTGGGTCTGCAATCGTCATGGCGATGCCCGACCTCCCATCCGCGCAGGGATGCACCAACGATCATGGGGCACGAGCGCATTTGGAAACGGAGATGGGAGGATCGTCATTTAACATCGACGCATATAGCGACGCCCTCGTCGTGCTCGCCACGGCGGGTGTCGTCGTGCCGCTGGTGCGCCGCTTCGGCGTCTCCCCGGTGCTCGGCTATCTTGGCGCCGGTGCCGTTCTGAGCCCGCTCGGCCTCGGCACCTTCAAGGAACAGATCCCGGCACTTCAATGGCTGACGGTGGTCGATGCCAGGAACGTCTCGGCCTTCGCCGAGCTTGGCGTGGTATTCCTGATGTTCCTGATCGGGCTGGAGCTCTCGTTCCCGCGCCTGCTCACCATGCGCCGGCTGGTGTTCGGCTTGGGCGGGCTCCAGGTGGCGCTGTCGACGGTGGTGATCGCCGGCATCGCAGCACTGGCTGGTACCGCCGGCGCGGCTATCATCATCATCGGCTCGTCCCTGGCCCTGTCGTCGACGGCCATCGTGCTCGACGTGTTATCGCACCAGCGCCGCCTATCCACGTCGGTGGGCCGCACCAGCTTCTCCATCCTGCTGGCGCAGGACCTTGCCGTGGCGCCGATCCTCCTGTTGGTTGCGATCCTGTCCACCGGGGCGAACACCGCGGCCCTGACGGTGCTGGCGCTGGCGGTCGCCAACGCCACGCTTGCGCTCGGTATCATCGTCATCGTCGGACGCATCCTGCTGCGGCCCCTGTTCCGCCTCGTGGCGGCGACCGACACGGGGGAATTGTTCGTCGCCGCCACTCTGTTCGTCATCGTCGCCAGCGCCGTGGTTGCCGGGCTGGCGGGCATGTCGATGGCTCTCGGCGCGTTTGTCGCTGGCCTGCTGCTCTCCCAATCGGAGTTCCGCAAGGCGATCGAGACCACCATCGAGCCGTTCAAGGGGCTGCTGCTCGGCCTGTTCTTTTTCACCGTCGGCATGAACATCGACTTCCGCGAGCTGGCGCACGCACCGCTGTGGCTCGCGGTGTGCGTGATCGGCCTCATCGGCATCAAGGCGACGCTGATCTTCGGGCTCGGCCGGCTGTTCCGGGTGCACTGGCTAGCCGCGCTGGAGACCGGGCTGCTGCTTGGGCCTGGCGGGGAGTTCGCGTTCGTCGTCATTGGCGTGGCCCTCGCAGGGCAGCTCGTGGATCGGGCCGCGGCCAGCTTCGCGCTCGCCGTCACCTCCATCACCATGGCGCTGATCCCGGTGCTCGCCGTGGCCGCCCGGCGCCTGGCGCCACGCTTCGAGGAGCCGAAGGCGCGCCAGCCGGAGCTGCTGGTTGCGCCGCCCGCTGATGGTCCGGCCAGGGCCATCGTCGTCGGCC
>JAFMSC010000516.1:1839-2815 GCA_017353825.1 Hyphomicrobiaceae bacterium
TCGTCGGCCACGGCCGGGTCGGGACGGTCGTGTGCGACATCCTCGATACGCAAGGCTATCCCTATCTGGCGACGGACCGCGATCCGGCGGCCGTGGCCGGGTATCGGCGGCGCGGGCGGGAGCTTTATTACGGCGAGGCTACCAATCCGGCGTTCCTGAAGAGTTGCGGGCTGATGACGGCGCCCGCTCTCATCGTCACCATCCACGACCACGCTGCCATCGACGAGATCGTGCGTGTGGCGCGCGCGCTGCGCCCGGACCTCGTGGTCGTGTCCCGCGCGCGCGATGCCATGCACGCCCGCCATCTCTACGCCATCGGGGTGACCGATGCGGTTCCCGAGACCATCGAGGCAAGCCTGCAGCTCTCCGAGGCGGCGCTGGTTGCGCTGCGTCTGCCGGCCGGGCCGGTGATCGCCTCGATCCACGAGAAGCGCGACGAGTTTCGCCGGGAGCTGCAGGAAGCGGCCGGCGGCAACGACACCCGCGCCATCCGCCGCAAGGGGTTGTGAGGTGTCAGGCCTCCTCGGCTATGTGACGCTGGAAAAGTCGAACAAGTTGACGGAAGTCCCGGTTCGAGCCTTGCTCCCTGCGGCTCGCGTCGCTCCGACCGGATGAGGGATGAGGATGAGGGATGAGGGATCAAAGCCGCTGGAAGCGGAAGAAGTAGCAGCGGCGGCCGGCGGCGGCGGCCTTGGCTTCGTAGCGGGTCTGGGGCCAGTCGGGCCCGCGCGAGCGCCATTCCTGGGGGCCCTGCGCGGTCCACAGCAGCTCCCGGTCGCCCATTGCGACCTGGAGGATGGCGGCGGCGTAGGCGCCAACGTCGGTGGCGATCCTCAGCTCGCCGCCGGGCCGCACTATACGCGCGATTTCGGCGAGGGTGGCAGGCGAGACGATCCGGCGCTTGTGGTGGCGCTTCTTGGGCCACGGGTCAGGGAACAGGATGAATACACGGCCGATGCTGGCGGTCGGCAGAAGC
>JAFMSC010000517.1 GCA_017353825.1 Hyphomicrobiaceae bacterium
GGACAGCGCCGCCACCATCCCGCGCGCGGCGATGAATGCTAGCGGCCCGATGTGCTCCATCGCCGACTTCTGGAACAAAAACGCCACGCCCCACACCGCGGCGGCCAGCAACAGGGCGACATCGGCGTTAAGGCGGGACATGGATTGGGTCAGCGATTGGATCAGGGATTGGACCGGGGAGTGGATCAGTCTGGGCTGTCTGCCACGGACGGCGGGCGACAGGATGGACGGGCCGCCGACAGGTTGCATCCGGCTTTATGGGCAGCCCATATGCCACGCGTTCCTGCCCGCACCAAGGCCACAGCCAGAGCAGTTCCTGCTCGGTGTGCATCAGGCCCCGGCGGGCGGTAGCCGGCGGCGCAAAATCGGAGCCGCAGTGGTGTTGGTGGGCCGCCCGCCATCTCCCCCAACGTCATCCCGGCGCCGCGAGGGCTGAAGGGCCCGCGCCGCGCGCGGACGAGGTCTCGGGGGCCCGTCCGCCACGTCGCGCAAACCGACGAGGGAATCATCGCGCCTTGCCGTTAGCCTGGGTCCGCGTTGGGCAAGAATAGCTGCTGGCCCTCGATCCGGTAGGAGCGGATCGCGTTTTGGCCCTCGGCAGAAGGCACCCAGTCGATGAAGGCCTGTCCCAGCTCCTTGTTCACGTTCGGGTGCTTGTCTGGGTTGACGAGGATGATGCCGTACGGGCTGAAAAGGCACCGGTCGCCTTCTACCACGATCTCAAGGTCGCCCTTGTTCTTGAAGGAGATCCAGCTGCCGCGGTCGGATAGCAGGTAGGCGCCCATGGCGCCCGCGATATCGAGCGCCGCGCCCATGCCCTGCCCGATCTCGCGATACCGGGGGCTTGGCGCCGGCGGGATCGCGCCCGGCGGCCGTCCATAAGGCGAGCGTGCGTGCCCGGCTTGTCGCCGCGGGAGACGAACAGGGCGCCCTTATCGCTGATGGCCTTGAAGGCCGCGAGCACGTCCTTGCCGCCCGTGATGCCCACGGGGGGTCGGACTTCGGGCCGATCGCCACGAAATCGTTGTACATGACGTCGAAAGCGTTTCACGCCCGTAACCCGCGGGCGCGGGCGAGCGCCAGGCGCTGCTGCTCGCCGCCCGAAGGGCCCCTGCCAGGCCGGCAAGGGGTGCAAGCCGACGCGAGCGAGCAGCTTATTGACCGTAGCGGCATCCGCGGGCCGACCCGCAGCCTTCAGGGCGTAGGCGACGTTACCAGATGGCGTTGACTCCCCAGAATTCGGCGTGCTGTCCTCTACAAGGTCAACAGATAGAATTTGCGCGCAACCATGCAGCTCAATGCAGGTCTGGTCCTCCTGACGACGGCGGAAGCTGCTGCCTATCTCCGGCTCAAGGAACGCAAGCTTTATGAGCTGGTGGCCGAGCGCCAGGTTCCCTGCACCAAGGTGACGGGCAAATGGCTTTTCTCGCGCACCGATCTCGATCGGTGGCTGCTGGCCGGCATGGTGCGCCCGCCTGGCGCCCGTCCCGACGTGCCGCCTCCCATCGTTGGCGGCAGCCACGACCCGCTGCTGCAGTGGGCCCTGGGCGAGAGCCGTGCGGGGCTCGCCTACCTGCCGGAGGGCAGCGAGGCAGGCTACCAGCGCTTCCTGAAGGGCGAGGTGGCCGCAGCGGCCATCCACTTCCATGACGTCGACGCTCCACAGACCGATGCCAATCCCGCCCGCGTGCGCGCCGAGCCGGGCCTTCACGACGCTGCGCTGATCGCCTTCGCGGCACGCGAGCAGGGCCTCGTCGTGGCGGCCGGCAACCCGCTCAAGCTGGCCTCGATCCGCGAGGCCAACGAGCGGGGCCTGCGGGCCGTCCTGCGCCCGCCGGGTGCCGGTGCCCAGATGCTGCTTGCGGCCTTGTTGCGGCGGGACGGCCTGGCCGTGGAGGACTTGTGCGCCACGCACGTGGCGCCGACCGGCCCCGACATTGCCCAGGCGATCCGTGCCGGCCACGCCGATTTCGGCATCGCCAGCCAGGCGATTGCGACCGCGGCGGGCCTCGATTTCGTGCCCCTGGGCCTGGAGCGCTTCGACCTCGTGATGCGCCAGCGCGACTATTTCCGTGCGCCCCTTCAGGCCCTGCTCGCCCTCATGCGCGAGCCCCGCTTTGTCGCTAGGGCCAACGAGCTCGGCGGGCTTGACGTGAGCGAGGCGGGGCGCATTCGCTGGGCGCCGTAGCCGCCCGCGTCGCCCATCGCGGCGGCGGCAAGCCGAGCCGCGCGGAGGGAATGCCGACGTTCTGATGCTCTGGGGTTTGCCCCATTCCGCCGTCCTACAAGAATGGGAGGGGCGCGATGGGGTGCCGCAGTCCAGTTTCCGTTGCCTGTTGCTGCATCGGATCGGCTAAGAGGCCCAATGGCCGCGACGACATCCAACACGACCGCCGCACGCAAGCTGAGCGCGCTCCTGCAAAGCTTCGAGCGCCGTCGGCCGATGCGGGCTGGCTCGCTGATCGTCACCATCTACGGCGATGCCATTGTGCCGCGCGGCGGGTCGCTGTGGCTGGGCTCGCTACTGGAGCTGATGGCGGGCTTCGGGGTGGAGCCGGGGCTCGTGCGCACCGCCGCCTCGCGGCTGGTGGCTGACGGCTGGTTCGAGCGCACACGCATCGGCAAGCAGAGCTACTATCGCCTTTCTGCCTGGGGCGCGGCCGAGTTCGCCGCCGCCACCGCCCGCATCTATGAGGCCGCCGAGCCGCCCTGGTCGGGGGAGATGGAGGTGGCGATCATCACGACGCCGGCCGCGGGGGACCGCGCGGCCCGCCGCGAGCGCCTGCTGAGCGCGGGGTGGGGGCAGGCC
>JAFMSC010000161.1 GCA_017353825.1 Hyphomicrobiaceae bacterium
TACGCGCAGCCGTTGCTGACGCTCACGGCGAGGTAGACCATCTCCTTGACGAGCGGGTCGAGCGCGCCTGGCGCCATGGTTGCCTTGAGGGTGGTCCAGGTGCGCTCCAAGAGGGCCGGGTCGCGCGCCAGGTACGTCCAGAAGTTGTTCACCTCCGGCACGTTGCGGGTCTTCTTGATGTCTTCGAACACGGCGCGTACCGCGCCCGAAGCCTTGGCGGCGTCGACGGGCTTAGGCATGGGTGCCTCGCTTGCCTAGTGTTGCTGCGCCGCTGCGACAGCGGCTATGGTCGCCCATTGACGGACAGCCGGGTTTTCCATGTCAAGGCACGCTGCGCTCGCGCTTGTCCTGGCCACCGCCGTGTCCACGGCGCTCGCTGACGCGCGCGGCGACTGCTACGCCATGACGGGCGATGCCGCCATCAGCGCCTGCACGGAGGCCATCGCGCGCGACCCCAGGGACGTGCCGTCCTACATCAGCCGCGCCTTCGAGCTACAGGAGAAGGGCGACTACCAGCGCAGCATTGCCGACTACGCCAAGGCGGTTGAGATTGATCCCGCGCGCTGGGACGCTTACCAGGGGCGTGCTTGGGCCTACCTCAAGCTGGGCAGGCCCGAGGCGGCGCTGCGCGACGCGGAAGCCGCGGTGAAGCTGCAACCCAGCGCAGCGCAGGCCCTCGACGTGCGCGGGCACGTCTTGGAGGCGCTCGGCCGGCGCGAGGAGGCCATCGCCGATTTCCGCCGCGCGCTCACCATCGAGCCGCGCCTTGGTGGGAGCCGGGAGGGGCTTAAGCGGCTCGGCGCCACGCCCTAGAGCTGGAGAAAGTTGGGCTAGATTGCCTCACCCCCCGCGTCTGTAACGTCAGCTGAGGTTTCCGTCTGGGGTTCCTGTCTGGGGTTCCTGTCTGGGGTTCGCGTCTGGGGTTCCCGGCAAAACTTGAGTTGAGCACGCTGAGCCCATGATGGGCATCCCCGCACTCAAGTCCGCCGGGCCACGCTCAAGTCCTACCCGACGCACCGCAATGGGGCTCTATCCGCACGAGGAGACTGGCCGCGGCCGCCGTTGCCGGCAGCTCACGTCGGGGTGGGGTCGGAAACCCGTATCAACGTTCGCGCCGTGGACCTCGAGGAATCGCCACCGCCATGCTGGCCAACGCCTAGTTTCGACCGATCGCTGCTGGAGCTTGAGAAACTCCGCCGCCCGTCGACTGTCCCGGTTGTGGCCTTTCTCCGGCCCCTCGAGGCGGGAGAGTTCCAGAGGCATCAGTCCCGACGGGTGCGGGGTGGACGCCGAGACTGAGTGCCCCCAGTGCGCACGCACCGCGGGAGTGCGTGCCGATCCATAGTCTTACCGAGCCGAAAAAGTCTGTCGAGGGAAAACGCTGTAACGAACTGTATACGCATCGAAAACACTCTGTATTGAGCCTACACGCCCGGTCGTGACATCGGTTCGACGACCGCAATCCAAGGTTGTCCGACGATCGCCGACGCAACAAGAGCCGGAGAAGCGGCGATTGGTGCCATGCATAGTGGGCCGGACGGCGGAGGGAGGACTAGGTCTTGTTCCAGTCGGGCGCGCGCTTGTCGAGGAACGCGCCGATGCCCTCCTTGGCCTCGGCATGAAGCATGTTCTCGACCATGACGCGCGCGGCATAGTCGTAAGCCTCGCCAAGCGACATTTCTATTTGCCGGTAGAACGCTTCCTTGCCAATCGCCAGGGTTGCTGGTGGCTTTGAAGCCACAGTCCGGGCCAAGTCCAGAGCCGCGTCAAGGGCCGTTCCCGGCGGCACGACGCGGTTGACGAGCCCGTAGTCGGCCGCCTGGCGGGCCGACAACATCTCGCCGATCAGCAGCATCTCCATGGCGCGCTTGCGCGGCACGTTGCGCGACAGCGCCACCATAGGCGTGGAGCAGAAGAAGCCGATGTTGACGCCGGGCGTGGCGAAGCGAGCGGTCTTCCCGGCCACGGCCAGGTCGCAGGTGGCCACCAGCTGGCAGCCGGCCGCCGTGGCAACGCCTTCCACGGCCGCGATCACCGGCTTTGGGCAGCGCACGAGCGAGCGCATGAACTGGGCACACGCGCGCATCAGGGTCTCGGTGAAAGCGCGCCCGCCGTCCGGGTCCCCGCGATGGCGGGTGAGCTCCCTGAGGTCGTGTCCGGCGCTGAAGGCTGGGCCCGTGCCGGCGATGACGATGGCGCGGGTGTCAGCCTCGACGGAGGCCGCGTCGATGGCAGCCTGCAGTGCGGCCAGCATCGCCCTGGAAAGGGTGTTGCGCGCTTCTGGCCGGGACAGGGTGATAACGAGCACCCCCGCAGCCGGACGCGTCGTTTTGATCAACGCGTGCGGTGCGCCCGCCTCGGCTGCCCGTCCGGCGCGCGCCTTTGCCGATACCGACCGCGCCGCCATCCGCGCTCCTTTAGCTATTGCAGGGCCAGCAGCGGCTCGATCTTGTCGTAATACTTCCTGACGAGATCGACGTTGCTGGGATGCTGGATCGGCTGCAGAACCTTGAGCTGCTCGGTGAGGTCCTCGATCAGCTGCTGCTTTTCCTTCTCGGGGAGGTCCTTGGCGGCCTTGGCCTTGTCTAGGTCCTTCTTGGCCAGCTCCGAGGGGTCGGTGAATTCCTTGGTCTGGGTATCGAACCCGGACATGACCAGGGCGATGTTCTCAGCCACCTGATCATACTCGTCGTGATCCTTGAAGCCGAACTTCTTGGCGACCGCGCTGAGCTTCTTCATCACCACCTCTTTCGACTTCTCGCCCTCCATCTTGTCAAAGGCCTCCGCCATGTCCTTGTGCGCGGCGATGAAGCCCTCGATCTGCTTGGCGGTCAGCTGGACCTGCTTCACGGGCGACTGCGCCGACACCACGCCGGCGAGGTAAGCAAACGCGGCGAGCGCAAACGCGCCGACTGAGAAGCGCAGCACCTGGTGCATGATGGTCCTCGCTTGGCGACGCTGGTCGCCTCATGTTGGAAGATGCGACCTCGAAAAGGCGCGGGACCCCCTTATGGGCCGCCGATGACAAAAGTTGGACACCGCCTTGATGTCAATCCCCACCGCGGCGCGCTGCCAGCCTCGCTCGTGAAACGCAATATAGCTGATCGATGCGCCCTTTCCTCAAATCCTCCGGAAATCCTCCGGCAAGCGCCGAGTTTCTCCTTCAAGGTGTCGCCGACAAGGGGGTTGCGCACCCGCCGCCCCCGCGCTCAAGCCGCTGCCGGTCGTGGGGTAAAATGATACCGTTGATATAATCAATTGATACTACGTAGATAACTTGAGTTATAGAGCATTGACAGGAGAGCGCCAGCGGCCTAGAAGCGCGTGCATCGTGAGTGGTCACTCGCCATCAACACAGGTTGGCATCAACACAGGTTGGCGTGCACGCTGCTGCACCAATCCGACCTACGGGGCAGCTCAGAATGAAGACCTATTTTGCCAAGCCCAGCGAAGTGGAAAAGAAGTGGGTGCTGATCGATGCCCAGGGTCTGGTGGTGGGCCGCCTGGCCGCGCTGATCGCCACGCGCCTCAAGGGCAAGCACAACGCCACCTACACGCCCCACGTGGACACGGGGGATAACGTGATCGTGATCAACGCCGACAAGGTGGTGTTCACTGGCAACAAGACCGACGACAAGATCTACTACCGCCACACCGGGTATCCCGGCGGCCTCAAGCGGCAGACGCCACGGCGGCTGTTCGACGGCAAGTTCCCAGAGCGCATCCTGGAGCTGGCGGTGGGCCGCATGCTGAAACGCGGGCCTCTGCAGCGCAAACTCATGCGCAACCTGAAGATCTACAAGGGCGCCACGCATCCGCATGAGGCACAGCAGCCTGAGATGCTCGATGTGAAGGCGCTCAACCGCAAGAATGTGAGGGCGTGACCGCAATGGCCGACACCAAGTCGCTGGAGGACCTGGCCGCCCTGCAGCAGGGTACCGAGCCGGCCGCGCCCGCCAAGAAGCTCGACGCGCAAGGCCGCGCGTACGCCACCGGCAAGCGCAAGAACGCCGTGGCGCGCGTATGGCTGAAGCCCGGCGTGGGCAAGATCGTGGTCAACACCAAGGCTTTCGAGGAGTACTTCGCCCGTCCGGTGCTGCAGATGCTGCTGCGTCAACCGCTGCAGGCCGCCAACCGCATGGACCAGTTCGACATCATGGCCACCGTGACCGGCGGCGGCCTCTCGGGCCAGGCTGGCGCCGTGCGCCACGGCATCTCCAAGGCGCTCACCTACTACGAGCCGGAGCTGCGGCCGGTGCTCAAGAAGGGCGGGTTCCTGACGCGCGACAGCCGCGTGGTGGAGCGCAAGAAGTACGGCCGCGTGAAGGCGCGCCGCAGCTTCCAGTTCTCCAAGCGCTGAGGCGTCTCCGTCGAGCAAGCCCTCGCGTGTTGTCTGTCCAGCAAGCCCTCGCGTGTTGGCGTCCTGTTGCACGGTTGCCGCGTGCCGGGCGGAACGGCGAGGCTGCCACAAGCCGTTCTTGACCTGCTCGTAGGGTTGGGGTCTCTACAGGCCCGCCCATGATCGACTGGCTCACGCAGAACCTCGTCGCCCTCGTCAATGTCATCATCATCGACGTGGTGCTGGCGGGCGACAACGCCATTATCGTCGGATTGGCCGCGTCACGCGTGGCGCCCGGGATGAGGCGAGGCGTGATCTTTTGGGGCATGGTGGGCGCGGTCGTCCTGCGCGTCGCCTTCGCCGCCATCACCGTGCAGCTGCTTGCCATCGTAGGATTTACGCTTGCCGGCGGCCTGCTGCTGTTGTGGGTGTGCTGGAAGATGTACCGCGAGCTGGCACGCAAGCCCGGCGGGGTGCACGCCACCCATGCCGCCGCCGCCGAGCTGGCCCCCATGAGCTTCGGCGCCGCGGTCACGCAGATCATCGTGGCGGACCTGTCGATGTCGCTCGACAATGTGCTGGCCGTGGCGGGCGCCGCCAAGGACTCCGGTTGGGTGCTGGTGGTGGGCCTTAGCGTCGCCATCGTGCTGATGGCGGTGGCGGCGAACTACATCGCCAATCTCATGGGGCGCTATCCGTGGATCACGTGGATCGGCCTCGCCATCATCGTTTATGTGGCGTTCGACATGATCTTCGAGGGCTCGCGCGAGGTAGCCTGCGCCACCTGGGGCGGCGTGTGGTGCTCGCAGGACATGCTGGGCCTGCTGGGGACGCTGTTGGGGCTGTAGCGGAGAGCCGTTGACAGCAGGCCACGGTGCTCGCATAAACGCGCGCATGATCATACCGGCACACATTTTTGCGATTGCGACGCGCCAGCGCTGCCGTCTGCGCGACACGCGGCGGCGATGAAGGCGCGCGTTTGACCTTCTCTCGCAGGGCCGCTTCCCCCGATGCGGCCTTTTTTGTTGCCCGATCATCCTCACCGGGAGCCGAGCCATGCCCGCCGCCACCAGGTCTGTTGCAAGCAAAGCCAACCCTTCAGCAAGCGAAGCTAGGAAGCCTGTCGTCTACATCGACGGCGAGGCCGGAACCACGGGTCTGGAAATCCGCCGCCGGCTCGACAAGCTGGCCGGCATCGAGGTGGCAAGCCTTGCGCCCGGCAGGCGCAAGGACGATGCCGCGCGGCTGGCGATGATGCGCGAGGCCGACCTTGTGGTGCTGTGCCTGCCGGATCGAGCCGCCATCGAGGCTGCCGCATGGCTGGCGAGCTTGGGAGAGGAAGGTCCGAAGGTGATCGACGCCAGCACCGCGCATCGCCTAGCCGATGGTTGGGTCTATGGCTTTCCCGAACTGACGCCGGACCAGACGGGTTGGATCCGCGCTGCCCGGCGCGTGGCCAACCCCGGTTGCTATCCGACGGGGGCCATCGCCCTCATCCGCCCGCTCGTGGATGCCGGGCTGATCCCGGCGGACTATCCCATCACCGTCAACGCGGTCAGCGGCTACAGCGGCGGTGGGCGCAGCATGATCGAGGCCTATGCGGCTGGCCGGGCGCCGCCGTTCGAACTCTACGGCCTCGGCCTAGAGCACAAGCACCTGCCCGAGTTGCAGGCCTACAGCAAGCTCACCGTGCGGCCGATCTTCGTGCCGTCGGTGGGCAACTTCCGGCAGGGCATGCTGGTCAGCGTGCCGCTGCACCTCGACGCGCTGCCCACCAAGCCCGCCGCGCGCGACCTGGAGGCGGCCCTGGCGGAGCACTACGCCGGCGCCAGGCTGGTCAAGTTGGTACCGGCCGATACGGCCGACGGCGGGCGGCTGGACGGCCTGGCGCTCAACGAGAGCGACCTGATGGAGCTGCGCGTCTTCGCCAACGAGGCCTACCGGCAGGCGGTGCTGGTCGCGCGCCTCGACAACCTTGGCAAAGGCGCCTCCGGCGCGGCCGTCCAGAACATGGAGCTGATGCTCGGCTTGTAGGGTGGCTCGAGCGGCAGCGAGACGAACCCTCGCGAGGTCTCACGTGGCCGTTGCCCCCCGGCACTCGCCGGGGGTCCCTCGAAAGGCGCGCCGCGCCCCGTTTCAAGGTAAGGTGCCGGCCATGAGCCGGTACGTCAACGCCTACCGCCTGTTCGTGGAGGCCGATCTGGCCGCGGGCCGGACGGTCGCCTGCACGCCCGCGCAGGCCAACTACCTGCGCAACGTGCTGCGGCTCGGGCCAGGCGATGCCATCTTGGCCTTCAACGGCCGCGACGGGGAATGGCGCGCCGAGGTGGCCGAGGTCGGCCGGCGCAACACGGGCGTCATCGTGCGCTCCCAAACCAGGGCGCAAGCGGGCGGCCCCGATATCGACTACCTGTTCGCGCCGCTCAAGCGCGCCCGCCTCGACTACATGATCGAAAAGGCCACGGAGATGGGCGTTAAGCGGCTGCGCCCGGTGCTGACCCGACGCACCGTCGCCGAGCGCCTCAACCTTGAGCGCATGCGCGCGCACACCATCGAGGCGGCCGAGCAGTGCGGCATCCTGCGCTTGCCCGAGATCAGCGCCCCAGAAAAACTCGAGCGCGTGGTCGCCACGTGGGACGCCTCCCGTCCGCTTGTGTTCTGCGACGAGGACGGCGCCGAGCACTGCCCCTTCACGGCGCTGGCGATGATCGAGCCCGGCCCGGTCGCCGTGCTGGTAGGCCCCGAGGGAGGCTTCGAGCCGGCCGAGCGCGAGCTTCTCTCATCTCAGCCATTCGTCACACGCATTTCGCTGGGTCCGCGCATCTTGCGCGCCGACACCGCGGCGGTGGCCGCTCTCGCTCTGGTAAATGCCGTGCTCGGGGACTGGCGCTAGCCTGGGCCGAGGAAGCTTGTGCAGGCTGCGGCTTTTCAACTAACCTTTTCAGCCGATTTTCAACTAACAAGGATTGCGCAAAACCCCTCCACGAGCAGGACCAACAACCCCGATGTCCACCCGCCAGGACACAGCGCCGAGCCAGCCGGTGGACTCGCGCGACGATCTCGTCGCCTGGATCGCGGCAGGGTCGAAACCGCCGCAGAACTGGCGCATCGGCACGGAACACGAGAAGTTCCTGTTTCACACGGACACCCTGGACCCCGTGCCCTACGCGGGCCGGCGCGGCGTGTGCGCACTGATGCAGAACCTGATCGACCGCTTCGGCTGGCTGCCGATCAAAGAGGGCGATACCATCATCGCGCTGAAGCGCCCTGAGGGCGAGCCGGGCGGCACCGTCTCGCTGGAGCCGGGAGGCCAGTTCGAGCTATCGGGCGATCCGGTAGAGAGCGTGCACCAGGTGGCGGCCGAGACGCAGGCGCATCTCGACCAGTGCCTCAACGCGGGCTCGCCGCTGGGCATCGGCTTCCTGGGCGTCGGCTTCGCGCCGCATTGGACGCTGTCCGAGATCCCGCGCATGCCCAAGCAGCGCTACGAATTGATGACCAATTACATGCCGAAGGTCGGCTCACGCGGCCTCGACATGATGTACCGAACCTGCACGATCCAGGTGAACCTCGACTTCGGCGAGGAGGCCGACATGGTGCAGAAGTTCCGTGTGTCGCTGGCGCTGCAGCCCGTCGCCACCGCCATCTTTGCCTGCTCGCCCTTCAGCGAGGGCGAGCCCAACGGTTTTCTCTCCCTCAGGAGCGAGGTGTGGCGCGACACCGACCGCGCCCGCACCGGCATGCTGCCGTTCGTGTTCGACACCGGCATGGGCTTCGAGCGCTACGCCGACTACGCCCTCGACGTGCCCATGTACTTCGTCTACCGCGACGGCCGTTACATCGACACGGCCGGCGCCTCGTTCCGCGATTTCCTGGCGGGGAGGCTGGCGCAGCTGCCGGGCGAGCGGCCGACGCTCGATGACTGGTCGGACCACCTCACCACGCTGTTCCCGGAGGTGCGCATGAAGCGCTTCCTGGAGATGCGCGGCGCCGACGGCGGGCGCTGGCGCCGCATCTGCGCGGTGCCGGCGTTCTGGGCGGGCCTGCTCTATGATCGCACGGCGCTCGACGCCGCCTGGGACCTGGT
>JAFMSC010000518.1 GCA_017353825.1 Hyphomicrobiaceae bacterium
GGATCAGCATTCCGGCCAGCCCTCCCCACCCCCGGTGTAGTGAAGACCTTTGGTAGGCCGATTTAGGCAAATCAAGCACTTAGCCCTCTTGCACCCCCCGAATAGGCCAAGTTGGGCTAGGATTGCTGCCTGCGCCCCGATCGCACGGCTGAACGAGGTATCCTGCGCCAGCGCCATCACCGGGGGGCGAGCCCAGCTGTCATCGCGGGGGGGATGGCATGTGCTGATCGGGCCGGTCGAGGACGATCCGGCCGATGCCGTTGGTCAGGGTGCGCGTCACTCGCGCTCTTGTGGCGAGGACTTCTTGCCTGCTGCGCCGCCCGACGAGCGTCGCTCGACCTCCATGAGAATGCCAGACACGTCGTTGCCGGGGCCGAACCTGTCAATCATCTCGCCGAACATGCCGGCCACGCAGTCGAGCAACGTGAAATCGAGGCCGGACCTGGCGGCCAGCGCCTGCGCGGTCCGCAGATCCTTGAGCTGGTATTCGGCCGGCCCGCCTGGCACGAAGTCGCGCTTCACCATGCGCGCACCGTGAACGTCGAGGATCCTGGAGTCTGCAAAGCCGCCCATCAGCGCCTTGCGCACCGCCTCGGCATCGGCGCCGCCGCGTACCGCGAAATCTAGCGCTTCCGCCACCGCGACCATGGTGCCGCCGACGATGATCTGGTTTGCAAGCTTGGTCAGCTGTCCGGTGCCGGCGGGACCGACATGGGTGACACGGCCCATGGCGGCAAACATGCTGGCCAGCCGCTCCACGACACCGTGCTCACCGCCTGCCATGATGGCGAGCGTGCCGTCGCGCGCGCCCGGCTCGCCGCCGGACACCGGCGCGTCGAGATAGTCGAGCCCCTGCGCGATACAGCGCCGAGCCTGCTCCTGACAGGCCTCGACCGGGATCGAACTCATGACGATGAGTGCAGCGCCCGCCTTAATCGCGTCGAACGGGCTGCGGCCGGTGGCGTCCGCCCGAAACATCACCTGCTCGACCACCGGGCCGTCGCTCAGCATGACGATGACGGCATCGGCGCCCGCACACGCCGCGGACGGGCTGTCGGTCATCCCAACGCCGAACACCCCGAGCCTATCGGCCTTGCCGCGGTCGCGGTTCCACACCGTGACGGCGAATCCGGCCCCGGCCAGCCGGCGGGCCATGTGGCCGCCCATGATGCCGGTGCCGATCAGTGCGATCTGGTGAGGAGCAGGAATAGCGGTCATGATGGGCTCACGCCGACATCGCCTTCTTCACCGCGGCCAACTCCTTGAACTGCGCCGACTTCTTGTAGTGCGCATCGAGCGGATAGCAGCCGGAGACGAAGCCGTTGCGCGGCGCCGTGGTGCAGTCGCTAAAGGTTCGGCAGTAGCGCTTCTTCTGCAGCGGCCTGCCCCGGAGGATGTCGAGCAGCACCTCCGGATAGGCGAGCACCATGCGGCCGATGCCGACGATGTCCACCCAGCCCCGGCGCACCACGGCCTGGGCAACGTTAGGGAAGAACTCCTGCAGGTAGGTGTAGCCGCTGCCCATGAAGCACACGTCCGGGAATGCCGCCTTGAGATCGCGCACGATCGCCAGATGGCGCATGACGCCGATGAAAGGGTCCTCCGGCGGGTGATACCCGTCGGACGGGGGATAGAGCGCCGGGCGGATGAGGTGCGGGTTGTAGTAGGGGCTCGCCAGCGTGATGTTGACGAAGTTGATGCCGAGGCCGCGCAGCATGTCGATGAAGGCCTTCGGCTCGGCGAGGTCGGGTTCCAGCGGGTTATGAGGATTGGCGCCGAAGGCATAGCGGTAGGGCAGCTGCGCCTGCTCGGGGATACCGGGGCCGAGGGCGCCGGGTGCCGAGCGTTGAGGGTCCGCTCTGAACGGTAGGGAGTCGACGGCGCTCAGCCGCACGCCCATCTTGAGACCCGGCGCCTCCGCGCGGATGCCCTCGACCACCTCGCGCAGAAAGCGCGTGCGGTTCTCGAGGCTTCCGCCGTAAGGGCCGGGCCGGTCCACCGCGCTCAGAAACTCGTGGGCGAGGTAGCCGTGACAATGCTTGATGTCGACGAAATGGAAACCGCACCGCTGGGCGCGCTTGGCCGCCACCACGAAATCGTCGATCAGCCGGCTGATCTCATCGTCGGAGATCGGCTGCCGGTCGGCCGGCACCCCGAATTTGCGGTCAAGCAGGGGATGGCGGTAGGCGATGATCGACTCGAACCTCGCGTTGTCGTTGGGCTTGCAAAAACGGCCGGAATGGGTGAGCTGCAGGCCGATCACGACCCCCTCGCCGTCCTCGCCGGTCGCCTCCTTGTGCGCGGCGATGACGCTCTCGCGCAGGCGGGCGATATCGCCCTGGCTCTCCTCTGTCATGATGAGCTGTCTGGGGTTGGCGCGCCCGTCCGGCCGTACTGCACAGGCCTCCCCACCCCAGATCAGTTTAGCACCGCTGAGCCCGAATCGGCGCCAGCGCCGGCGTGTGTTGTCGGTCGGGCGGCCGTCGCCCTCGCAATCCCAGCCCTCCATGGGCTGGACCGCGAGTCGGTGGCCGATTTTCATGCCGTCGACATCGACCGGCTGGGCGAGCGGCGACTGGGGCCCCTGCGCGACAATGTCGTCGCAAGGCATGTCGAACCCGAGCGACTGCAGGTAGCTGCGGAAGCCGGCGACGCCATCGAGGGAGCCCGCCTTCGGATAGTCGCCAAACTTCATGTTTTTTCTCCCCTTCGTCGTCGCCGGCGGCGCGCCGGGTGCATTTCACCTTGCGCGCACGTAAGCCAGGATCACATCAACGCAATGCCGGCGCCGCAGCCGCTGC
>JAFMSC010000519.1 GCA_017353825.1 Hyphomicrobiaceae bacterium
CCGATGGCGTCACATGGGGCGGGGTGAACCTGGGGAGCGGCTCGGGCGGCGTGGGCGCAGCGCTGGCGGACCTGTCGAGCTCGAGCCGTGATAGCCCGGTCTTGGTGCGGCCAGCGCCAGCGTCGTCGTGGCCGGGCTCCGGCACGCGTCGAGCCGTGTCGTTTCGCGTATTGCCCTCGTGAGCCATTCCCCCCGTCCATTCTCGGCGCTGCGAATGCCCGGAGCCTGGAGCGGACCATAGCGTATCCGCCCATTCAGGCACAGCGGCTGCACCGACAAAAGGGTGGTTGACCAACTCAATACGCGTTGGCGCGGGCCGCGGTTGTTGCCCAGTTCCCGGAGCAGCCTAGCTAATCGGGCAATGGGGCGAAACAAAGATGCTGTTATGTAAGGCAAATATGGGGAGCTGGTGCGTGATGAGATGGTAAGCAACCCGTTGGCGCCATAACCAAGTTTGATCCTCATTTCGAGGCAGGGGAGAGAGGGGCTTTGCTGTTGTTCCGCATGACGAAAATGTGTTCGCTCAGGGAAGGCCGGCCGCCATTTGCCCGGGTGCGGTCCTGCCCACCGCCCCTCAAGATCGCTTAGGGTCTGGTTGGGGGGGCCCAAATTCGTGAACGTGAAAGCCCGCCGTGGGCGGCGATCTCGTCCGGCGAAGGCTCATCATTGCAGCACTCGCCACCCCGCCAAGCGCGTGCCATTTTGCCACGCCCAGGTGGGGCGCCCACGGCTCGAAGCGGCGCGTCCATGTCTTGAATTCGCGGTGCCTGATCGCTAACACCAGCCCTGTCGCCGCCGGGCGATCCTGTTACCGCAACCCGAAGTTGATCGCCCACGACGCATGGCTAAGATCACGTTTGTGCAGCCGGACGGCACCGCGCAGACCGTTGAGGGCGAGCCCGGCATGACAGTGATGGAAGTGGCCAAGACGCACCTCATTGAGGGCATCGAGGCTGAATGCGGGGGCGCGTGCGCATGTGCGACCTGCCACGTCTATGTCGATGAGGCCTGGCGCGGCAAGACGGGCACGCCCGAGGCCATGGAAGAGGATATGCTCGATTTCGCCTTCGAGGTGCGTCCTGAGAGCCGCCTGTCGTGCCAGATCAGAATAACCCCGGAGCTCGACGGCCTTCTCGTACGCATCCCGGAAAAACAGTTCTAAGCCTTCAAGCTCGGCGCAAATCCGATCCGAGCTCCGAGCGAGTGGTTGATGTCCGCCGACGGCACCGAGACCCCTGCCCCGATTGAAACCGATGTCCTGATTATCGGCGGCGGTCCGGCCGGCCTGTTCGCGGTATTCGAACTGGGTCTGCTCGACATCAAGGCCCACGTCGTGGACATACTGGATAAGCCCGGCGGACAGTGCGCCGAGCTCTACCCGGAAAAGCCCATTTACGACATCCCCGGCATTCCCATCGTCACCGGGCAAGGCTTGACGGACGCGCTGCTGGCGCAGATCAAACCGTTCGGCGCCACCTTCCATTGGGGCCAGCGCGTCGACGCCCTTGAGAAGCTGGCAGACGGGTGCTTCCGCGTCGTGACCGACACCGGCACCGAGTTCCGCGCCAAAGTGGTTGTGGTCGCGGCCGGCGGCGGTTCGTTCACCCCCAAGCGGCCGCCGCTGGCGGGCATCGAGCCCTACGAAGGCAAGTCGGTGTTCTATTCCGTGCGGCGCATGGAGGACTTCCGCGACAGGGACGTGCTGGTGGTGGGTGGCGGCGATTCGGCGCTCGACTGGGCCCTCAACCTGCAGCCGGTGGCCCGCAGCCTCACCCTCCTCCACCGTCGCGACGAGTTCCGTGGCGCGCCCCATTCCGTGGAGGGGATGCGGTCGCTGGTGGCCGCGGGCAAGATCGGGCTGCTGATCGGTCAGATGTCGGCCCTGGTCGGCGACGGCAGCGAGCTCTCCGCCGTCACGGTGAAGACCAAGGACGGTGAACGCAACGTGGCGGCCAACCGGCTGCTGCCGTTCTTTGGCCTCACCATGAAGCTGGGTCCGGTGGCCGAGTGGGGCCTCAACCTCAACGAGAACCTCATCACTGTTGATACGGAGAAGTTCGAGACCAGCACGCCCGGCATCTTCGCCGTCGGCGACATCAACTCCTATCCCGGAAAGCTGAAGCTGATCCTGTCGGGGTTCCACGAGGCCGCCCTGATGGCCCAGGCCGCCTACCGGATCGTTTATCCCGGCAAGAAGCTGCTGTTCCAGTACACGACCTCCTCATCGTCCCTGCAAAGGAAGCTCGGCGTGAGGTGAGGCGCGCCGCGGGCCTCTGCCCGCATCGGATTCATCTGCCGCGGCAGCAGAAGAAGGGGGGACCTCAGCGGCCGCCGTAGTTCTTCTTGTCTTGCTCGGCCCAGAACTTCTTGGCGTCCCACGCCTGGTCACTGGTGTCGGCGCCGCAGAAGAGCATACACGACGACTCGGCCACCTTGGGCTTTGGAAAGCTGGCCGCAAAATCGCCGGCCAGATGCCGGGTGAGGTCCCTCTTGATCTCCGCGCTCTTGCCGTCGGTGCAGTAACCGGGGTCGGCCGCCACTTTGTCACGAATCGTGTTGAAGGTCGAATCGTAGACCTTCTCTGCCTGGGCAACCTGCTCGGGGCCCGACCGCCGGGCCTCGTAGGCCAGATAGGACGACCGCAGTTTGGCGGGATTGAAGTAGAACCCGCAGCGCTGGGCCCGTGCCGAGGTCCACGCCACGGCGACCGGACGGGCCAGCGGGTCGTCATTCTTCAAGCTTCCCGGCGCGTCTGCCGCAGCCGGCGTGCCGCCGAGCAGGCCGCTCGCGCCGCCGCTG
>JAFMSC010000520.1 GCA_017353825.1 Hyphomicrobiaceae bacterium
GCATCCGCATCGTCTCGGTGGAGCGCGGCCACGACCCGCGCGCCTGCACGCTGGTGCCGTTCGGCGGCGCGGGTCCCATGCACGGCACGCCGGTGGCGCGCGAGTTGCAGATCCCCCGGCTGATCGTGCCGCCGGCCCCCGGCATTCTCTGCGCCCTGGGCCAGCTGCTCGCCGACCTGCGCCACGACCTGATGGAGACCCACATCCTGCCGTACACCCCCGGCAGCTTGCAGCGCGCCGCCGCCATTGCGGCAGACCTGCGCGGAACGGCCGACCGGCTCCTGGCCGCCGACGGCGTGCCGCAGGCGAGGCGCACCATCGAAGTGCGGGTGGAAGCTCGCTACGTCGGCCAGAGCTATGAGTTGCCGATCGCCTATGACAGCCAAAGCGCAGAGGCCTGGGCGCGCCTGGCCGGCGAATTCCACGCCGCCCACCGCTACCGCTTCGGCCATGCCGACGAGACCGCACCGCTCGAGATTGTGGGCTTCAGCGCCACCGCCATCGGCACGGTGGACAGCCCCGAGTTGCCGGCCCTCAGGGCCGGTGATCCCCGACCTGTCGCCGAGGCGCAAACCGAAACGCGCCAGGTGTTCTTCGAGGGCGACGCGCTGGGCGATCAGGGCCGCTGGCTGCCCACGCCGGTCTTGGCGCGCGCCAAGCTGCTCGCCGGCAACATCATCGAGGGTCCGGCGGTGATCGAGGAGGTGTCGGCCACGACGGTGCTCTATCCCGGCGACCGCGCCAGCGTTCACGCGAGCGGCACGCTTGTCGTGGAGTGCGGCCCATGAAGGGCGACGCCGTCAGCATCGATCCCATCACCCTGGAGGTGCTGCGCAACGCGCTGGAGGCGACGGCCCAGGAGATGGGCGGCGTGCTCAAGCTCACCTCGTTCTCGCCCAACATCAAGGAACGCATGGATGCATCGTGTGCCATCTTCGATGCCGAAGCCCAGCTGGTGGCCCTCGCCGAGCACGTGCCGATCCACCTGGGCTCCATGCTGAGGGCCGTCGCCCCCACCCTCGCCTCGGTTGGCGCGCTGGCACCCGGCGACGTGGTCGTGGTCAACGACCCCTTCGTCGGCGGCGCGCACCTGCCGGACATCACGCTGATCGCGCCGGTGCACGCAGGCAGCGCGAACAGCGCTGCGCTCATCGGCTACGTCGCCGCCCGGGCGCATCACGCCGACGTGGGCGGGATGGAGCCCGGCTCCATGCCCGGCCGTTCGACCGAGGTTTACCAGGAGGGACTCGTGATCCCGCCGCTGCGACTCTATGCCGGGGGCGAGCTGCGCGAGGACGTGCTGCGCATGATCCTGGCCAATGTGCGCACGCCCTCTGAGCGGCGTGGTGACCTCAATGCCCAGCTGGCGGCGGTCAACCTCGGCGCCCGGCGCCTTGCCGAGCTGGCAGGACGCCACGGGCCGCGCGTGCTCACCCAGGGCTTCGACGCGCTCCTCGACTATGCCGAGCGGCGCATGGTCAGGCGCATCTCCCAGCTGCCGCCGGGGACCTACTGGGCAGAAGATTACCTCGACGACGACGGCAGCAGCGACGAGCCGGTTCGGGTGGAGCTGCGCGTCGATGTAACGCCCGACCGACTCATCCTCGACTTCGCCGGCTCCTCGCCGCAGCGGCGCGGCAACATCAACGCGGTCGCGCCGATGACGCACTCGGCCGTGTTCTTCGCCGTGAAGGTGCTCACCGACGCGACCATCCCGGCCAACGCGGGCCTGCTGCGCCCCATCGACATCAAGATCCCTCCTGGCTCGTTCCTCGATGCCCGGCCGCCGGCCGCGGTGTGCGCCGGCAACACCGAGACCTCGCAGCGCATCTCCGACACCGTGCTCAAGGCGTTCGCGCGCTTCGCGCCGGAGCGCATTCCTGCCGCCAGCCAGGGCACCATGAACCTGATCGGCATCGGCGGCACCGACCCGCGCACCGGACGCCCCTACGCCTACATCGAGACCATCGCCGGCGGCCAGGGCGGTCGGCCCATGGGCGAGGGCATGGACGCCGTCCAGTGCAACATGACCAACACCATGAACACGCCGGTAGAAGCGCTTGAGATCGCCTATCCCTTGCGCGTCGAGCGCTATGAGATCCGCGAGGGCTCCGGCGGCGCCGGGCGACACAGCGGGGGCCGCGGCGTCGTGCGGGCGCTTACTGTGTTGGGCCATGCGGCGCGCGTCTCCCTTCAGTCCGACCGCCGCCGCTTTGCCCCCTACGGCCTCAACGGCGGCTCGGACGGCACGCCCGGCCGAAACTGGCTGCGCGCCCGCGACGGCATCATCCGCCCCCTCCCCGGCAAGGTCTCCTTGACGCTGGAGCCCGGCGAGACCGTCGGCGTCGAGACGCCGGGCGGCGGCGGATGGGGCCCGGCAACGGGCTAGCCTCGTCCAAGCAAGCTCAAGCGAGCGTCACCGGGTGCGTTTGGGCTGCTACGGCGGCTGCGATGGGAAGATGCCTGAGGGACCCGATCCTATGCCAAGCTCGGGCGCCAAGACTGGCCCGATTGTCGGCACACCCGCGTCCTGACAACCCCGAGCCTTGCCACTCCGGAAGCGACCATTGGCGTCGACCATGAACGCCGACCGCAACGGCTCACCGAGGCGTGCGGCCGACGCATTTCAGCATCAGGCCAGGGCGGTGGTAACGGATCACAAGGCGGCTGCCTTCGGCAGCGCCGGCCGATGACGCTCAGCGTTGCCTCGAGGTCGGGCTTTAGTGAGCAACATCACCACGCCCTCCCAGACCCAGATGATGGCTTGGGTGGGCTCGTGACTGGCGGCGCCAAG
>JAFMSC010000162.1 GCA_017353825.1 Hyphomicrobiaceae bacterium
TTGCGGGGCGGGTCGGCAGCCAGCAGCGCCCCGCGCCACGCGGCGATGCACTGCGGCCGCTCGCTGGTCATGATCCTCAGCGCCTGGTCGATGGCGCCCAGGAACGAGTCCCGATACGAGCCCAGCGCCGCCTTGCGGGCCGGCACATACTCGTCGTTCACCACCCGCGAGGGCGCGTCCGGCGGGCGCTTGCCGGTGATGGCAAGGTAGAGCGTGGCTCCCAGCGCGTAGATGTCGGTCCAGGGGCCCTGGTTGGCGCCCGAGGTCGCGTATTGCTCGTAGGGGCTGTAGCCGGGCTTGACCAAGGCGCTGACGGTGCGCGACTGCGACGCCCCCCGCGCCGATCCGAAGTCGATCAGCACAGGCGAGCCGTCTTTGCGCATCATGATGTTGTCAGGCGCAATGTCTCGGTGCAAGAAATCGGCGCAGTGGATGATGTCGAGTGCGTCCAGCAGCGGCGCGATCACGCGGTCGAGCTCCGCCTGCCGCGGTGCGCGCTTGAGGCCCTTGAGCCAGGCCCTGAAACTGCCGCCTTCCTCGAAGTGGAGCACCATGTAGGCAGTGTTGTTGGACCGGAAATAGCGGTGCACCCGCACGATGTTGGGATGGTCGAATCGGGCCAGTGTCTGAGCTTCCTCGATGAAGCGGTCGAGGCCCCATTGGTAGTCGTCGGCAGCTCCCTTGGACCGCGGCGCAGCTCGGAGGTCGCGGCGTGCGGCAAACTCGGCGGGGAAGTATTCCTTGATGGTGACGAGGCGGCCCAGCGCCGGCTCATGGGCCAGGTAGGTGATGCCGAAGCCGCCGGTGCCCAGCACGCGCCTGATGCGGTAGTCGCCGACGAGCTCCGTGCCTTCCGGCAGGGCCAACAGGTTTGCTGATGGCGCCGGCTTGGCTCCCATCACCCGTCCCTCATGCTTATGACGTGGCTAACGCGGGCGCAACTCGCCCTGCCCGTCGATACACCGCGTCCGGCGGCCGGGCGACCAGTTTGCCGGCGACAGGATGTGCAAAACTACGGGCAGTAATGTGGCGAAACAAGCGCCGCCGGCAGGGCTTGCGTGGAAAGGGCGCCATCGGCACCGGTAGGGCATGCCGGTTGCTCCAGCAATCGGCCTCAGCACTTACCGTCGTGGTCCTTGCCCACCTTGTAAGCACGCCGGAAACAGTCGCTGGAGTAGGTCTTGCTGTTGCAGCCGCACACCGGCCTGAAACTCTTGCTCTTCTTGCGCGCGAAACAGAGGCGGGGAACGGCCACACACACCCCGGCCGAAGAAACTGCGCCGCAACGTCCGGTTGGTGGCTCGCACCACAACCCCTTGTCGCACACGGCGTCGGCGGGCCCGCCGCAGGGCTGGCCGAGGGGCACCGCGTATGTTTGTGTGGCAGGCAGGATTGACGCGAGGAGGATGGTTGAGAGAATCAGCGCGGCAATCTGCATTGGTGGGTCCGTGGTCAGCCTGTCCCGGGGGACGGCACGTTACTCTGGAGGCGGCCGCTCAGGAAGCGCCAGCTGTGACGCAGCGCCGGGAAGTTGAGGCCCGGCTCAAGGAGCCCCTGTCACCGATCACGCTGTACGAGGGGCGTCGTATTAGGAGTGTGTTGACGTGCCTTACGAGCTCTTGCCGGCTTCTGCCGGGGTCGCGCTGCCTTTCGGCGCGGCCGGCCTTGGAAACGCTCTGGCCGCATCGGCCGGGCAGGCCTTTGGCCTGATCGCCGGCGCCTACCAGCGCGCGCCGGTCCTGGTGCTGGCGCTGTCGGCCCTGTTGGTGCTTCCGTTGGTGGCGCTGGTCTCGTTGGCGACGCAGTGGAGCCGACGCCGCATGCTCCGCCGAAGCGTGTCGCGCGCGGCCCGGCTCAGGGCCAAGTCCGCCGACCTGAGCAAAGAGCTGCCCGAGCCCATGCGCGCTGCCGCCCCCCAGTCGCAGGCCTGGCTGACGGTGATCGGGCGGCCTGGCGGTCCCATGGCCCTGGCGGGCGACCTCATACGCATCGGCCGGCACGAGGACAACGACATTCGCCTGCCCGACTGGTCGGTTTACCGCCACCATGCGGTGATCGAGCGCACGCCCGAGAAGGCGTTCGTGATCGCCGACGTGAGCGGGAAGGACGGCAGCGGCGTGCGCGTCAACGGCGCGCCCACGACGCGGACCCAACTCGCCGACGGCGATGTGATCGAGCTTGGTCGGGCCAAGCTGAGGTTCGAGAATACACCGCTTTGAGGCGTCGGCCCTATTGACCCGCGCGCCCCAAGGGAAGACCGTTGCGGCGGGGGCAGCCGATAAGGAGTGGCAGTGGCGGTGAGCTTTAGGTACGCGACCAGGGCCGCGCAGGGCGCACGCAACTACCAGGAGGACGCCGCCAGCGTGCGGGCCGACGCCGACGCGCTGACCGCGGTGTTGGCCGACGGTATGGGCGGACACGCGGGCGGCGCTGTCGCGAGCGAGGTGGCCAGTACCGCCTTCCTGCACACCTTCCATGACCGGGCCGCCGAGGACGTGCGCGTACGCCTGGCCCGATCGCTCGACTCAGCCAACGCGGCGATTGCCGCAAGAGCGGCCGGCAGCCCCTCACTTGCGGGCATGGGCTGTACACTGATCGGCGCCGCATTCCAGCCGGGTCAGCTCGAGTGGATCAGCGTAGGTGACAGCCCGCTGTTCCTGGTGCGCAGGGCCGAGATCACCCGGCTCAATGCCGACCACTCGCTGGCCCCCGAGATCGACAGGCTCGCCGAGATAGGCCGCATCAGCTGGGACGACGCCAAATCCGACCCACGCCGGCACATCCTTCGTTCGGCACTGACGGGCGCCGAGATCGACCTGATCGACGGTCCAAGAGCGCCGCTGGCGCTCGAGCCCGACGATGTGGTGATCCTGGCGAGCGACGGTATCCACTCCCTCGTCAACGCCGACATTGTCCGCATCGTCCGCGAGGCCGGCGCGCCGGATGCGGCTGCCGAGGCTCTGCTTGCCGCCGTCGCCGACGCAGGCGACCCGCATCAGGACAACACCACGGTGGTGGTCGTTTGGGTGCCGCGCGATGCGCCCTGACGCCAGCTAAGGCGCCTCCACAATTGCGTAGATGCGCGACGGCGATCGTTTCCGTTGTCATTTCTTCATGCCGTGCATGCCGCAAAGGAGTTGGAGACGCGCGGGACGTGAGGATTGGCAACGCGATCGGAAAGGTCACAGTCGAGGGACCAAATCGAGGGGTGGACCGCTCGAAAATGACATTCTCGTCCGACGGCAAGGTCGCAACCGTTGATCATTTCATCTACTGAAGCGCGTTTACAACAAGGCCGATTACTACCGGCTGCCAATCCTAACTAAATCCCAGTCTGGGGTTGAAGTTTGGTTAAAATCAACCCAAAAATCTGGGATTGACTAAAGGGGCTTCCGAAGAGCGAGAAAGAGCAGTAACGATATCATGGAGGTAAGAAACTGATGATCCGAGGATGGGGGATTTTTCCATCGACTGCCGAATTACCGTACCCACTTTGCGATTGTAAACGTGAGGGGAGATCAGGTATTTATCACTCACTCGACCTGTTCGTTTAAAGCGTTAGATGGCCCGACTCTCCGGACCGTGAAGGTCAGAAGATGGACTTATCGCCGCGTGACGTGTTTACTTGCGCTGCCTGCAAACCCGCGCCACCTTTGGTCGCAATCCAGTGTCGTCCGTTATTGCGCTGGGAAGGGCTAACCATATCGGACGCGGAGGTCTCGGCACTCGAGGCCACTGTTCGGCATTGCAATCGGCTTGAGACTGAGCGTGAGGGTGCCGGGACTTTTGGCTGAAGGGCTGCGCCGTCTTTCGCAAGGGGTTCCGGCACCGCCTATGGCCTCGGCGTTCAACTCGAGCTCGACGACAACCAGCATCGGAAAAAGGCGCCAAGGCGCCGAGCGATTGACATGGTTCAATCATAGAGGCGACACGATTGGCGTGAATTGTAATTCCACGTGTACGTCAGCGGGGGCAGTCTTGCACAAGGGGTGGCGATGTTGTAGAGGCCGGAGGCGAGTGCCCGCCCATTCAGGTTGATTTTCAAGGTCCTGAAAGCTACCCGTTCGCGGCCGGCGGTGGGCCCCCGCCCCAAGGAGACCCCAAATAGAGACCCCAAATAGAGACCCCCAAGGAGCACATGGCCGAAGGACCCGAGTTCAGGACGACCATGGATTTTGCTTACGGGGTGGCACGCGAGCTCGCACCGGGTGTGGTGCGCCTCGTCGCCAACAATCCGGGGCCTTTCACCTTCAAGGGCACTAACACCTACATCGTCGGCACCGACGACCTCGTCCTGATCGATCCGGGACCGAGCGACGAGGCCCACCTCCGGGCGATTCTGGCGACCATCGGCAGCCGTCGCCTCAGGTATGTTCTCATCACGCATACCCACCGGGACCACATCGACGCTCTGCCGGCGCTGATCGCGGCGACCGGCGCCAAGACCGCCGGGTTCGGTCGGCGGGCGGCCGCGCCCGGCGCCCGGCGCAGGAGCGCTTCAGGTAGCGAGTTTATCGATCAGGATTTCGTTCCTGACGTACGGCTTGAGCACGGCGCGCGGGTGGCAGGCGACGGGTGGGCGCTCACGGCCATCCACACGCCGGGTCACGCACCCGACCACCTGTGCTTCGTCCTGGAGGGTACGGGCGTCCTCTTCTCCGGCGACCATGTCATGGGCTGGAACACCAGCGTCATCGCCCCGCCCGAGGGCAGCATGGCCGACTACATGCGCTCGCTCGAGCTGCTGGGGCAGCGCGCCGACCGCGACTGCGTCTATCTTCCCGGCCACGGCGGCCGGGTCGGGGAGCCGCAGCGCCTGGTCAAGGCGTTCCTATTGCACCGGCGCATGCGCGAGCAGGCCGTCCTCGACTGCATCCGCTCCGGCACCAACACCGTGAAGGCGATCGTGCCCGTGATCTACCGCGACCTCGACCCCAAGCTCACAAACGCGGCGTCTCTCTCCGTGCTGGCGCACGTTGAACATCTGATTTCCCGTGGGCTCGTGCATTGCGACTCTGCGCTTTCTGTTGATCGCGCGCTTTTTGTCGTTTGATGAGCGCGCGCGCAGCCGCGCCGTGGGAGCGCTGCTTGGCCACCAGCGCGGCCGTCGGCGTGATCTCCGCCCGCGCCCGGATCTCGGCCATGAGGCGGCGTAGGCGCAGGGCGTTCTGGCCGAAATCGGCTCTGCCGTAGCGGGAGGCCGAGCGGGCGTCGATGCGCGCGCGTGTGGCGCTGCCGCCCACCCGGATGACGATGTCGTCGGTGAACCCCATGAGCGTTTGCTCGGTGGCCTCGATGATGCCGGGCTCTGTCGCCCTGTCGGCCGCGGGCGGCATGGGTGGCTCCTCCGCCACGACGCGCCAGCGCAGGCGCCGCACCACCTCCTCCACCAGCTTGAAGGCCTCCTCCACCGGCCGATCCAGGACCAGCGTGCGCAGGTCGGGATAGGCATTGGCCTGCAGGTCGGCGAAGGGCTGGCCTGGGTAGGTGGCGGGATTGGCGCCGGGTGGGCGCTTGGCCAGAGCCGCGAACGCCGGCGGATTGGTCAAGTCGGTGGTCAGGTCGTTGATCGGTGGCTTGTCGAGATGCGTCACTACGGAGACTGCTGGGCCCGCGAGCACGGCAAGCCCCAACAGAACGCCCACGGCGGCGGCGCCGGCCCCGGCCCGGCCCGTGAACCAGATGCGCGTCAGAGCCGCCAGGCCGATGAGGAGCCCAACGCCGGCGCCAGCGAGGCCCGTCACGAACAGGTTGATAGCCAGCGGGGTTGGCAGCCCGACGAAGCGATGCAGCACCAACGTGACAACGAGCAGGCTCACCGAGAAGGTGACGATGCGGCTCGACCAGGGTGCCAACCCAACCGATGGTGTCTCCTCGGTGGTCATGAGTGTCCGTCCGGTCCCATCGCTTAGGTTGGGCCAACGCCAGCAAGGCGGCGGCAGACCCAACATGGGCCTCATGAGGTTAGGTCATCGCTACCGCGAATGCGCGCGATGGTGAAGTTGATTCGCGCTTCGGTGGTCGTAACGTCCCGATCTCGGCCTTCACTTCGGCTCGACCTACGACCCCTCCCCGTAGGTGACGTTCTTGGCGGCGGGCCAGGCGGCGCGGTAGCCGAAGTCGATCACGCGCTCCTCGGCGGGCTCCAGCTTGAAGTCCCAGGCCAGAATGCCGCGCTTGTTGTCCACGTCCCGCCGGCTGGGCGCGGTGTTGCCGGTCAGCTCCACGGTGATGTCCGTGTTCTGCGATACCGGGACCTGGTCGAGCACGCTTACCTCGATGGTGCGCTCGTGCAGGTTCTTGACGGACGTGCGGTAGCTGCGAGCGTCGATCTTGGTGGTGGAGATGATGCCCGTCTTGCTGCGCTTCTCTTCGGCCAGCGCGTAGCGCACGCGGATGGAATCGTCCACGCCGAAGCCCAATTCGTGCTCTTCCCCCGGGGCCAGCAGCGGCAACTGGCCGGTGCCGACGAAGATGGCGTCGCGGAACAGCGACACCTGGCCAGGCAGCACAGGCGCGCCCTTGGCGGTGGTGATCTTGGCGTAGAGGTAGGCCTTCTCCTCCCGCTTGGGCACCGTGCGCACCACAAGGCCGGGCTCGAGCGCCATCTCGTCGATCTCTACGCGCTTGGTCTCGCCAGTGTCGGGCACACTCGTGCGCCCAGCGATCCCATAGACCGCCTGGAAGGCCTCGACATCGACGCTCGCAACCTCCTCCTTGACCAGTTCCTTCTTGACCAGTCGGGGCTCAAGCAGAACGCACGTCCTGCCTTCGGGACAGCCCTCCTCCTCCCTCGCAGCCCCGTTCGGCTCGGGTTGCAGGCTACGCCGTCTTGCCTGCCGTGGGGCTGCCGCCGGCGGTTGTACCGCCGTGGCCACCCTCTCGGTCTCCAAGTCGACGGTCACGGGCGTAAGCACCGGCGCCGCGGTGCCCGCCGACGGGCGGGCTGTGGACAGTGCCAGTGCGACATTGTCCCAGACCTCGCCGGTGCGCTGCCTAATGGAGGCGCGGCGTATGAGCTGCAACTTGGGGGCTTCCGCCTTGCTTCCGACGCTCAGGCGTGCGTCGTAGAAGGGGGTCCAGGAGGCGTTCTGCACCTGGTAGCGGACGGTCATGTCCGCCTCCAGCGCGGCCTCGGCCGTCAGGGCCACCTTCACCTCGGTGCGTGCCTGCTGGCTCGGCGCCAGGGAGGCGAGCTTGCCCTCCAGGTCCTTGACCTGGCGCTCCACGTCGCGGACCTTAATCTCGGAGTCGAGTATGGCTTTCTGCGCCTCGGCCGTACGCTTGCCGACCAGTTCGAACAGCTGGCCCCAGTCGGGCTGTGTGGAAGGGGCGGCGCCGGCCGGTGCCGGCGTGGAAGGAAGCTTGGTGAGGTTGTCGATCAGCCGCTTCTGCGTCTGGGCGCCCGTGATCGAGGCTTTCAGGGCTGACCGATCGTCCTTCAGTTTCTCGATGGCGTCCTCGATGCGACGGCGCTCGCTGGCGGCCACCGCCTCGTCGCCGCGCGGCACCGATACGCTGCGCGTGTCCACCGAGCCGATCTGCAGCCGCGCCGTCGCTTTGCCTTCCACGCGAATCGAGCCGGCGACGGCCTCGGCAGGCAGATCGGTGAAGAGCAGGGTGTGCTCGCCCTTCTCCAGCTGCACGTGGGCGATGCGGGTGATCTCGGCCCCCGACGGATAGACGGTGACAGCATCGATGCGGGAAGAGCCCTTGACCTCGGTGGCCGCCGCGGCCCCGGCCAGAGCCATCGAAACCGGCAATGCGATCAACCAACGCATGGGTGTCCTCCGGGAATAGTCGGTGAAACGGGAGGCAGGGCAGACGTTACAGGACGGAGTCGGGCCCCTATTAGCGCACGGACGTCTTGAGCATCGACCTCGCAGGCCAATCGACCTCGCAGACCAGGGGGTCCGACCCCAAATTCCGCGGGGTCTGCCTGTCTCAGGGCATCGAGCGTAGGCGCCTTCGTGTCGTCAGTGTGACGGACCCGGAACAACCGCCGAAAATTCCGACACTTACAACATTGTAACCAAGTTCTACGTCCCACGAGTGCGGCGGCGGGGGCTGCCTTTACGCGTAGAGCCTACACCGCTCAAGGCGCGGGTTCGAAGCCGCCCGCGATCAGTCAGCGGCGTTGGCGCTGCTTCAAGCTGGCCGCTGGTTAGCAGGTCTGGAAGCGACTTTGGGCGCCCGCAAGGAACGCTGAAACCGTCCATCAGAGCCGCGGAGCGGCTTGATGGCTGGCAAATCCAACTTGGGCTTGGGCAGGATGCCTCACATGCGCACGAAACGGACCTCGACAGTCTGTACGAAATTAACTACGGCGCTTATGTACCCGGAGTACCCCCGCGCCCGGGCCCTCCGGGCGATGGCGGTCC
>JAFMSC010000521.1 GCA_017353825.1 Hyphomicrobiaceae bacterium
GAACGGCCGGGGCGGCAGGCTCCACGTTGGCGACCGGGGGCCGCGCAGGCGGCGGCTCGCGCGGGGGTTCGGAGGACGACCCGAACAGGCCGCTGAACCAGTTGCTGCTTGTCTTGGGCGCGGGCGCTTCGCCATCGCCACGCTCAGCCAGACCGGCGTCGGCGTAGGCCGCCGTGCGCTCCCTGATCGCCGCGTCGCGCTCCTCGCCGCCGAGACCGCCCCTCAGCCACAGGGCGGCGGTGAGATCGGACACCGCCTCCGCGGTGCGCCGCTGTTGGCGGTAGGCCGTGCCGCGCACGTAGAACGCACGGGCCAGGATCGCCGGCGGCAGGTTGCCGCCCGACAGCACCGCCGTCAGTCCCTGCACGGCCTGATCGGCCTTGCCAGCTTGCAGCTGTTTCTGGGCCGCCTCGATGGTGCGCTGAGCCACGGCCGGATCCTGGCGCTTGTTGCCGTTCTTGCCTGGCTGGGCGCCGGAGGCCCGACCAGCGTTCTGCCCTTCGGGCTCCTCCTCGGCCGCCCGGGCTTGCTGGGCAAGCAGGCAGGCGCCGCCGACCATCGCGGCAGCCAGCGCCGCCAATCCCGCATTCCGCCAGTCGCGCGCCATGCCCCTCAAGCCTCGCTCCGGCCGCGTATTCCGGAGCATTATTATGAACGGGAAAACTACGTCAATTCCGTGGTGTCAGGTAAATGTCTCGCGCCGCGGCTATTCCACAGTCACCGACTTGGCGAGATTGCGGGGCTGGTCGACATCTGTGCCCATGAAGACCGCCGTATGATAGGCGATGAGCTGCACGGGAACGGCGTAGAGCAGCGGGTTTGTGAAGGCGTGTGCGGCCGGCACTGGCGGGGCCTGCAGGTCCATGTCGAGCGGACACCCGGCTCGGTCCGGCGCGGCGCTAGACAGAAGGATAATGCGTCCGCCACGCGCGGCCACCTCCTGCAGGTTTGAGACCGTCTTCTCAAACAGCTCGTCCTCCGGCGCGACCACGATCACAGGCACCTTCTCGTCGATGAGCGCGATGGGTCCGTGCTTGAGTTCACCGGCAGCATAGCCCTCGGCGTGGATGTAGGAGATTTCCTTGAGCTTCAAAGCGCCTTCCAAAGCGAGGGGATAGCTGGCGCCGCGGCCGAGATAGAGCACGTCCTGCGCCTTGGCGAGCTGGTGCGCAAGCGTCTCGTAGCGCGCCTCGCCGCGCAGCACGGTGGCGATGTGGCGGGGTAGCTCGCCCAGGGCCTTCACCAGCTCCGCCTCCTGGGCGGCGCTGAGGGTGCCGCGCGCGCGCCCAAGCCCGATGGCGAGGCAGGCGAGCACGGCCAGCTGCGAGGTGAACGCTTTCGTGGAGGCCACGCCGATCTCGGGGCCCGCCAGCGTCGGCAGCACCGCATCGGCCTCGCGAGCGATGGTAGAGGTGCGCACGTTGACAATGGCGGCGATGCGCTGCGCCTGCGCCTTGCAGTAACGCAGCGTGGCGAGCGTGTCAGCGGTCTCGCCTGATTGGGAGATGAACACGGCAAGCCCGCCCGACTTCAGCGGCGGCTCGCGGTAGCGGAACTCCGAGGCGATGTCGATCTCGACCGGCAGCCGCGCATACCGTTCCAGCCAGTATTTGCCGACCAGGCCTGCGAAATACGCCGTACCGCAGGCCGACATGGCGATGCTGTCGAGCTTGGCGGGGTCGATGCCGAGGTTGGGGAGCGTGACGGTGCGGTTGGCGAAGTCGACGTAGTTGGCGAGCGTGTGGCCGATCACCTCGGGCTGCTCGTGGATCTCCTTGGCCATGAAGTGGCGGAAGTTGCCCTTGTCCACCAGCAGCGAACTGGCCACCGACTTGATCGGCACGCGCTCAACGCTCGAGCCGTCACTGCGGAAGAACTGGGCGCCCTCGCGGGAGAGCACCGCACAGTCGCCGTCCTCGAGGTAGGTGATGGTGTCGGTGAAGGGCGCCAGCGCGATGGCATCCGAGCCCAGGTACATCTCGCCATTGCCGTGGCCGATGGCCAGCGGCGGGCCCTGGCGAGCGCCGATCATCAGGTTGTCCTCGCCGGCGAAAATGAGGCCCAGCGCGAACGCCCCACGCAGGCGCCGGAGCGCGCGCTTGGCGGCCTCGACCGGCACCAGCCCCTGGTCCAGGTAGTCGCTGACGAGATGCAGCACCGTCTCGGTGTCGGTCTCGGTCTCGAACCTGTGCCCCTTGGCGGTCAGCTCCTCCTTCAGCTCCTGGAAATTCTCGATGATGCCGTTGTGGACCACCGCGACGCGCCCGTTCATGTGCGGGTGGGCGTTGTGCTCGACCGGCTTGCCATGCGTGGCCCAGCGCGTGTGGCCGAGCCCCGTGCGGCCCTTGAGGGGATGGCTGGCGAGCCTCATCTCCAGGTTGCGCAGCTTGCCTTCGGCGCGGCGGCGGTCGAGACGACCGTTCTCCACGGTGGCGACGCCGGCCGAATCATAGCCGCGGTATTCCAGGCGCCGCAGGGCATCGACGAGGCCGCCAGCAACGGCGTCCTTGCCAAGCATCCCGACAATTCCACACATTTAGCCAATGATCCTGAGGGGTGAGACCGCTCGCACCAGCCTGAAGTTCACCCTCCACTGGGAAGGCGAGGGGTCTTTGCCCCCCTGTTCGCGCCCATGCTATGCCCGAGGTCGTGGTTGCGGCAATTCACGGTCAATGTCTTGGTTTTTCCGACCGCGGCAGGTCTCGGCCTCAGGACGTCTTCTTCTTCACGTCTTCTTCTTTGGGTTGGGCTTGCGCCGCCGGAATCGGGCGGCCCAGCCGGA
>JAFMSC010000522.1 GCA_017353825.1 Hyphomicrobiaceae bacterium
CGGCCGGCTATCTGCGGCCGGGCCAGCTCTTCTTCGACATCAACTCGGCCTCGCCGGGCACCAAGCGGACCGCGGCGGGCGACGTGGGCAGGTGCGGCGCCGACTACGTGGAGGGCGCTGTGATGGCGGCGGTGGCGGGGCCGGGTCTCAAGGTGCACATCCTTATAGGGGGCAAGGCCGCAGCCGTGGCCGCCGAGATCCTCAACCCGCTTGGCATGAATCTGACGCCGGTGGCGACCGAGATCGGACGTGCGTCGGCGACCAAGCTGTCGCGCAGCATCGTCATCAAGGGCATCGAGGCGATCCTGGTGCAGTGCGCGGCGGCGGCGCGGGCCTGGGATGTGGAGTCCGACGTGATCGCCAGCCTCAAGGCCACCTATCCCGGTATCGACTGGCCACGGCAGGTGGAGTACGCCGCCGAGCGGGTGGGCAAGCACGGGCTGCGCCGCGCGCAGGAGATGCGCGAGGCCGCCCAGATGGTGGCCGATCTCGGACTCGATCCGGTGCTCGCTCGCGCCATCGCCGACGTGCAGGAGAGGGGTGCCAAGCGATGACGGCCGGGCCGGACCCATCACTCCACTTTGTGGGCCGCCGCCGGCCGCGCTTCAAGCTACCGCCAGGCGCGTGCGACGCCCACTGCCATGTGTTCGGGCCGGGCGTGCGCTTCCCCTACGCGCCGAACCGTCGCTACACGCCCGAGGACGCCCCCAAGGAGGCGCTGGCCGCGCTCCACGCGCATCTGGGTGTGTCGCGTGCGGTGATCGTGCAGGCGAGCTGCCATGGCACCGACAACGCCGCCATGCTCGATGCCATCGCCGCCGCGCCGGATCGCCTGCGCGGCGTGGCCATCGTGGACGACACCTTCGGTGAGGCAGCGCTGGAGCGGCTCCACACGGGCGGGGTACGCGGTGTGCGATTCAATTTCGTACGCCACCTGGGCGGGGCACCCGACAGGGACGTGTTCAACCGCGTGATGCCGCGGCTGGCCCCGCTGGGCTGGCACGTGGTGCTGCACCTGGATGCGCCCGACATCGTGGCGCTGAGGCCGATGATTCGCACGCTGCCCGTGCCGTTTGTGATCGACCACATGGGCCGCGTGGATGCCAGCCTGGGCCCCGACCAGCCTGCCATGCAGGCGCTGCTGGAGCTTGCCAGGCTCGAGGACTGCTGGATCAAGGTGAGCGGCTCGGAGCGCATTAGCGCGCCGCCATTTTCCGCAAGCGTATCCATCGCCGCCCGCATCATGGTGGCGGCACCCGACCGCGTGCTGTGGGGCACCGACTTCCCGCACCCCAACCTCAAGATCGCCGTCGATGAGGCGGACCTTGTGGACCTGGTGCCGGCGTTCGCCGAGATCGAGGACGCGCAGCGACGGCTGTTGGTGGACAATCCAGCCAGGCTCTACGGGTTTTGACGGAGTGAGCCGTGCATCATCTGCCCGACGTTCGATGCCGAAAGGAGTTCCTTCCCAGCGCCCTCATCCGTGCTCTGGAGGCGTCTGCCACAAGGGGCCTAGGGCGACGGGGAGGGACAATCCAGCGATCGTTGTCGACGAGTCGGTGCCATCAACCGCCGTCAGCTGATGGCAGACGCTCCGGTCAAAATGGCTCGAGATTTGTTGCAAACCCCTCGCGCCGATGCGTGCGATATGGAGGGCGAGGGATCCGATGGAGACATGAAAGACCACGCCCTACGCCGGCAGCAACATCACGGGCACGACCGGCCTCCTCGCCGTCGATAAGGTCGGCAACCACATCCGGTTCTACGATCCGCAGGCGCTTAGCGAGATCAAGTCCTTGGCGGCGCCCGAGCCGGCAGCGCACGAGCCGGCCATCTCGCACGATCGTCGCCTCGCCTTCGTGCCGCTCTATGGCGACGGCATCTACGGCAGCAACAAGAAGCCCAACAACAAGGTGCTGGTGATCGACCTTGCGGCGCAAGCGCTGGCCGATGTCATCGACCTCGGCGAGATGTGGGCCCGCATGGCATGGTAGCCACCTCGGACGGCAAGCTGTGGGTGGTGGCCGACATCCCCAACAAGCTGATTGTTGTCGATCCGGCCCGGTGTGCGATCAAGGCGGCTTACGACTGCCCCGCCAAGGGCGCGCACCAGATGGCGCTGCTGCCCGACGAGTCGAAGGTGTACGTCTCGTGCAAGGAGGGCGACCTCTGCGTCTTCGACCGCACACGCCGAGCCCGGACCGCGAAGGTACCGATGCACGCGCCCGGCGTGATGAGCGGCAACAGCAGCGAGGGCGTGATGCCGACGCCCGCCGGCGATCGGGTGGTGGCCATCGACAACACCGGCAACGACCTGCGCGTGATCAACGCCCAGACCGACAGCGAGATTGACCACGTGCCGCTGGTCTGGTGCCCACCCTCCGACCCGAAGCGCTCGCGCCTGGCCGAGCTGATGTTCTCGCCCGACGGTCGCCACCTCGTCGTGACCAGTTACGCCAGCGCGCTCGCCTGGGTCATCGATGCGGGCGACTTGCGGCGCCAGAGGATGGTGCCCCTCGCCAAGGGTCCGCGGGGCATGGCCTTCCCGCCCGACGGCAAGTCGGTGATCGTGGCAAGCCACGACAGCGGGCTGCTCACGCGCATCGATGTGGCCAACCACGCGCGGTGGCGGCATACGGCGGCGGTAGCGGGATCGAGGTGCTGGCGTGTAACTACTCATCCCCTGTTGCCCACACAAGGGCCGTGAACAATCGTTTGACAGCATAGAGACTCACGCCTAGGCTGCCACCCCATGTGATCGGGAGCTGGTTGGCGGGCG
>JAFMSC010000163.1 GCA_017353825.1 Hyphomicrobiaceae bacterium
GGCGCGGCCGACGCCGACGCGGCCATCGTGGCCGCCATCGAGCACGCAACGGCGGCCGCCCTTGGCGGCACAGCGCTGGCGCTCGTCACCAACCCCATCGCCAAGAAGTCGCTCAGTAGCGTCCCGCTCGACTACCCCGGCCACACCGCCTTCCTCGGCCAGCTGGCGGCCCGCCATATCGGCAACGCGGCCATCCGCCCGGTCATGATGCTGGTCGCCCGGGAGCTCCGGGTTGTGCCAGCCACCGTGCACATCCCCCTCGCTGCCGTGCCGGGCACACTGACACGGGAGCTGATTGTCGCAACCGGCCGCATCACGGCGCAGGCGCTGCAGTTCGACTTCGGCGTGCCGAACCCGCGCCTGGCCGTCGCCGGGCTCAACCCGCACGCGGGCGAGGACGGGCTCATTGGCACCGATGAGGCCGAGGTCATCGCCCCCGCCATCGCCGATCTTAGGCGCGAGGGCATTGCCGTGTCCGGCCCGCACCCCGCCGACTCCCTGTTCCACGAGGAGGCGCGCCGCGGCTACGATGCCGCCATCGCCATGTACCACGACCAGGCGCTGATCCCGCTCAAGACCCTGGCCTTCGACCGCGGCGTCAACGTCACGCTCGGCCTGCCGTTCGTGCGCACCTCGCCCGACCACGGTACTGCCTACACGCTCGCGGGCAGTGGTCGGGCGCGCCCTGACAGCTTCATCGCAGCGCTGCAGTTGGCCGCCGAGTTGGGGCGGCGGCGCATGGGGCGAGGCGTCGGGCCAGACATCGGTCCAGAAATCGGGCCTCGTGCGGGCCACCCTCAGCCGGCGCGGCAATGAGCGCCGAGCCCGTCGGCGCGGCTCCGGACGGCCTGCCCTCGCTTGGCAGCGTGGCGCGCGGCCTGAGCCTGTCGGCCCGCAAGAGCCTGGGCCAGCACTTCATCCTCGACCTCAATCTCACGCGCCGCATCGCCCGCGCAGCCGGGCCGCTTGATGGCAGGACCGTGGTCGAGATCGGGCCAGGCCCGGGCGGTCTCACGCGCGCCCTGCTCTTGGAAGGTGCGGCCCGGGTGATCGTCATCGAGCGCGACGAGCGCTGCCGGCCGGCACTGGAGGCCATCGCCGCCCGCTACCCGGGCCGGCTCGAGGCGCACTTCGCCGACGCGTTGAGCCTCGACTGGACCGCCCTGCTGGGTCGCGTTGCCGGCAAGGCCGTGATCGCCGCCAACCTGCCCTACAATGTGGCCACCCTGCTCCTCACGGGATGGCTCCAGACCGAGCCCTGGCCGCCGTGGTTTGCCCGCATGGTGCTGATGTTCCAGCGCGAGGTGGCGGAGCGCATCGTCGCCGCGCCTGCCTGCAAGGCCTATGGACGGCTGGCGGTCCTGACGCAATGGCGCACACGCGCGCGCCTGCTCTTCGCGTTGAAGCCCGAGGCGTTCACGCCGCCGCCGGCAGTTGCCTCCGCCGTGGTCGAGCTGACGCCCCTTGAGCGGCCGCAGCCCGAGTGCCGCGCCAAGACGCTCGCTAAGGTGACGGCCGCCGCCTTCGGCCAGCGCCGCAAGATGCTGCGCCAGAGCCTGAAGCCGCTCGTGCGCGACCCCGAGGCCCTGCTTGCCGCCGCGGGCCTCGATGCGACCGCCCGCGGGGAGACGCTTGGGGTAGCGGACTTCGCCCGCCTCGCCTACACCCTGGAACGATGGCCGGCGTAAATGCTATGGCCCGTGCATTATGCTAGTGCTAGTATGTCGGGCTCACGGCTCGCGGAGCGGGAATTGGGGGGTGCGGAAGGGCGGGCGTGGCGTGTCCAGCCGCCGGCCGTCAAAAAGGTGCCCGCGATCCCGGGGAGCCCACCCTGATACTAAAACCGCTAGAACGGGATCTCGTCGTCGACCTTCTTGTCAAACACCGGCTTGGTGCTGCCGCTGCGCCTCAGGCTGTCGCCATCCCCGCCCGACCCGTAGCTCGCATGGTCGTCCTCCTCGAGGCCGCCGCCGGTTCCACCCATGCCGGCACCGGGCCTGTCGCCGGGACGGTCGAGGAGCACCAGCTGGCTGTTGAAGTTCTGCAGCACGACCTCAGTTGTATAGCGGTCCTGGCCGTCCTGGGCTTGCCACTTGCGGGTCTGCAGCTGGCCCTCGATGTAGACCTTGGAGCCCTTCTTCAGGTACTGCTCCACCACCCGGCACAGGCCCTCGTTAAAGATGACGACGCCATGCCACTCGGTGCGCTCGCGCTTCTCGCCCGTGGCCTTGTCGCGCCAGCTCTCGGTGGTGGCGAGCCGCAGGTTGGCGATCGGGCGGCCGTCCTGCGTGCGCCGGATCTCAGGGTCCTTGCCCAGGTTGCCCACCAGGATCACCTTGTTGACGGAACCGGCCATGGTGGTTCTCCTCTTTGCTTGCTAGCCGCCACCGGCGGTGGGGCGTAGGTTCCAGAATCGTTCCGAATCTCCGCCCGGACGTTAGCCGCTCCCCGGCCCCGGCGCGCGGCGGCCAAGTTGCTTGTCCACGCCCATCGGGATCGAGCGATGTTCGCCTTATGTTCCAACATAGGCCAGGATGGCGGAGTATGCAAGTGCGACTTGCCCTGCGCCGATAGCCATGCATAAAGATCTCGCGCCTAGACGGGTCCCGGGCGCGGCAGGACGAGGGCTCCGGCGGTGGTGAAACGTCTCCTCCGCTTCGTGGCAGGGGTCGCCTTCATGGTCGCGGTGATGGCGGCCGTGAACGACGTGACACGCGCCATCACGGCCGGCAGGCAGCTGCCACCGGTCTCCACCTTGGAGCATTGGTCAAAGCTGGCGCCGGTGACGCTGGCGACGGCGCGCACCGCAGTCCAGCGCCACGCCCACCCCCTGGTGTGGGATCCCGGTCTCGTCACACTGCTGAAGCTGCCCGCATGGGCTGTCTTCGGCCTCCTCGGCGCCCTCCTCGCCTACGCAGGACGCCGGCGTCGCGAGGTCAATGTGTTCGCCAACTGAGCCCCGGCGCTCCGCGCGGGCGATTGGCAACACGCAGTAGTCGGTCGAGCCGGTGACAACCGGCTCCTGCCCACCCTTTACCCGAGCCGATAGACCGCCTTGGCGTTGGCCGTGAGTATCTGCCTCGCGCGGTCGCGCGGCACAGCGGTCGGAAACGCCCGGAACGGATCGTCGAAGTCCCAGTGCGGGTAGTCGGAGGAGAAGATGAGCCGATCCCAGCCGATCCACTCCATCATGTCGGCCAGCTGCCGGCGCTCACGTGGCTCCTCCATCGGCTGTGTCGTCACCCAGACGTGCTCGCGGATATAGTCGGACGGCCTTCGCTTCAGGTGCGGCACCTCTGACCGCAAACGCGCGTAGAGCTTGTCAAGGCGCCACGCCAGGGGCGCCAGCCACGCGAACCCACCCTCGACCAGCACCACCTTGAGGGCCGGGAAGCGCTCGAAGACGCCCTCGATGACGAGGCTCGTCACCACGCTCTGGCAGGAGGTGCAATGGGCCGCGCCCTCCTCCACATAGTAGGACGGCCAGCCGCCGCCGGAATGCGGATGGCCGCTGGCGCCGAACACATGCAGGGCCACGGGCAGGCCGTGGCGGGCGGCGGCCCCGTAGATCGGCCAATAACGGCGGTTGCCGGCAGGCTCCAGGCTGCGCGTGAGCATAAAGACGTGGGCGTAGGCCGGATCGGGAGCGCAACGTTCGATCTCGCGCACGGATGCCTCGGCGTCGTCATCCGGCACCACAATCCCTGAACGCAACCGGGGCTCGGGTCGGGTGAAGTGCTCGCGCTGCCAGTCGTTGATGGCCGAGGCCAGCGCCGACCTCAGGTCTGGATTGAGCTCACCCTGGCCGCTGACGCCGAGCGGCCCCATCATGGCGGCCTCGATACCGTAGTGGTCCAGGTACTGCTTCCGGATCAGGTCCAGATTGGACCCCGGCGGGCCGCCGTCCTCAGGCCAGGCATCGCGGCGGGCGGCGCGCGGCGCCGACTTGGGGTACGGCTCGTAACCCAGCATGCCATGGCGGCGACGCGAGCCGTAGGTGGCGAGCACCTCCCACCAGCACGCCGACATATAGGGCTTGAGGTCGGCCAGCGAGCGCGGCGCCGGATGCATGTCGCCGTCCATGATGGCCAGGCTAGCCCGCGGCGTGGCTTGGCTGCGCTCGTTGGCTTCGGCCTCGGGCGCGAGCGGGGCATCGAGCATCATGTGGGCCTCCTGAGCCGTGGGTAGGTGGCGAGCGGGTTGTCGATGAGCACCTTGCGGCGCAGATCCGCCGCGAGGCCGGCGGGCAGCATCTCCTCGCCGTCGAACTGCCAGTGCGGGAAGTCGGTGGCGAACAGCAGCATTTCGTCCGACTGCAGCTGGTCCATCAGGCGACCGATGTTGGCGGCCCCGGCGGATCCAGCTGGCGGCGCGTCGTAGGGCTGCGTCGTCAGCCGCACGTGATCGCGCACGATCTCCTCGGGCGGCCGGTCCACCCACGGCACCTCGCTGCGTACCCCGCGCCAGAACTTGGTGAGCCGCCATAGGTAGGGCGGCAGCCAGGTGACGCCCGATTCAATGAGCACCACTTTCAGCTTCGGGAACTTGGCGAACACGCCCTCGCAAACGAGGCTGCCGAGTTGTGTGTGAAAGCCGCTGGCCTGGGCCGCATAGTCCTCCAGGTAGTAGCTGGGCCAGCCCGAGCCCGTGACGGCGTGATGATAACTGCTGCCGGCGTGGATGCCCAAGCTGAAGCCGTAGCGCTCGGCGGCCGCATACACCGGCCAGTAGGCCGACTTGCCGAGCGGCTGCTCGCCGAACACCAGCACCAGCACCTGGACGAAGCGGGGGTCGTCGGCGCGGCGCTCGATCTCCTCCACCGCGCGCGCGGGGGACTGCATGGGCAACACCACCGAGGCTCTAAGACGGGAGTCCTTGGCAAGCCATTGCGCAGCGAGCCAGTCGTTCACGGCGCGAGCGAAGGCGGCCGCGAGGTTTTCGTCGCGGAACGCCTGTACCGGGAACAGACAGTTGCAGATCGCATGGGCGAAGCCGAAGCGATCGAGCGTGGCCTGCGCGGCCTTGACGGGATCGGCGTTGGCGCTGGCTTCGCGCCAGTCGGGCCGCATGGTGAGCGGGGAATTGGCCGGGTAGGAGATAGACTGCCATACGTCAATGCCGCGCGTCTCCACGGCGCTGCGCCAGTGCTCGTCCATGTAGCGACTGAGTACGCGCGGGCTGGGCGCGCGCGGGTGAAAATCGCAGTCGATGGCGCCGGTCCAATCGCCGCTCACGGGAGCCTCGGGGCGGGCGGTCACTGCCCGGGGCTGAGCTTATCTCAATGGCGGTAGAGGGCAATAAGGCAGGAACGCAGCAAGGCCTTACTGCCCTATTGGCGTTCCTGGCCTACCGCCTTGAGAGAGAAGGGCGTCTGGGGCACACTCGCCCGCATGAGCAGAATTCCCGATTTCACGAAGGTCGAACTCGGCGGCCCCGAGGGCCGCGTGGCGCAGCGCGAGGGGGAGGGCTGGCTGACGCCCGAGGGCATCGAGGTGAAGAGCGTCTACGGCGCCGCCGACACTGCCGGCCTCGACTTCATCGACGGATATCCAGGCATCGCACCCTATCTGCGCGGGCCGTACCCGACCATGTACGTCACCCAGCCCTGGACCATCCGCCAGTACGCCGGCTTCTCGACGGCGGAGGATTCCAACGCCTTCTACCGCCGCAACATCGCCGCTGGGCAGAAGGGCCTGTCCGTGGCCTTCGACCTCGCCACCCACCGCGGGTACGATTCCGACCACCCGCGCGTGAAGGGTGACGTGGGCATGGCCGGGGTCGCGATCGATTCCATCTACGACATGCGCACCCTGTTCGCCGGCATCCCGCTGGCCGACATGACCGTATCCATGACCATGAACGGCGCGGTCCTGCCAATCATGGCGCTGTTTATCGTCGCGGGCGAGGAACAGGGCGTGCCACCCGAGAAGCTGGCGGGCACCATCCAGAACGACATTCTCAAAGAGTTCATGGTGCGGAACACGTACATCTATCCGCCCGAGCCGTCGATGCGCATCATCTCGGACATCTTCGGCTACACGTCGAAGAGGATGCCCAAGTTCAACTCCATCTCCATCTCCGGCTACCACATGCAGGAGGCCGGGGCGACGGCCGACCTGGAGCTCGCCTACACGCTCGCCGACGGCGTGGAATATGCGCGCGCCGGCGTGGCCGCCGGCCTCGATATCGACGCGTTTGCGCCTCGGCTGTCGTTCTTCTTCGGCATCGGCATGAACTTCTTCATGGAGGTGGCGAAGCTGCGCGCCGCGCGGCTACTGTGGGCGAAGCTGATCAAGACCGGGTTTACCCCCAAGGACTCCCGCTCGCTGGCGCTGCGCACGCATTGCCAGACCAGCGGCTGGAGCCTCACGGCGCAAGACCCGTTCAACAATGTCACGCGCACCGCCATCGAGGCACTGGCGGCTACGCACGGCGGCACGCAGTCGCTGCACACCAATGCGCTGGACGAGGCCATCGCACTGCCGACCGACTTCTCGGCCCGCATCGCCCGCAACACGCAGCTCTTCATCCAGCAGGAGACCGGCACAACCCGCGTCATCGACCCGTGGGGCGGCAGCCATTACGTGGAGCGCCTCACCCACGAGCTGGTAGGCAAGGCCCAAGCGCATATCGCCGAGGTGGAAAGCCTGGGCGGCATGGCCAAGGCGATCGCCGCCGGTATCCCGAAGATGCGCATCGAGGAAGCCGCGGCGCGCACCCAGGCGCGTATCGACACCGGCGCCCAGACCATCGTCGGGGTGAACAGGTACCGGGTGGCTAGCGCGGGCGAAATCGAAGTGCTGAAGGTCGACAACCAAAGCGTCCGCGAGGGTCAGATCGCCAAGCTCGCGCGCCTCAAGGCCGAGCGCGATCCAACCGCGCTAGCAGCGGCGCTCGCGGCGCTCACCGACGCGGCCCTGAGCGGCGAGGGCAACCTGCTCGAGCGGGCCGTGGACGCCGTACGCGCCAAAGCTACGGTGGGCGAGATCTCCGACGCCATGGAGACGGTCTGGGGCCGGCATCGAGCAGACGTGCGCGTGGTCTCGGGCGTGTACGGCACGGAGGCAGCCACCATGGCCAAGCAGGTCGATCAGCTGCGGCGCATGTGCGCCGCCTTCGAGGCGGCCGACGGCCGCCGCCCACGCATCCTGGTGGCCAAGATGGGCCAAGACGGCCACGACCGCGGTCAGAAGGTGATCGCCTCAGCCTTCGCCGACTTAGGTTTCGATGTGGACCTCGGCCCGCTGTTCGCCACCCCCGATGAAGCCGCCCGCCAGGCCGTGGAGAACGACGTGCATATCATCGGCGTGTCCTCGCTGGCCGCCGGGCACCTGACGCTGGTGCCCGACCTGGTGGCAGCGCTGGAAAAGGAGGGCCGCCCCGACATCATGATCGTGGTCGGCGGCGTCATCCCGCCGTCGGACTACGACGCGCTCCGCAAGGCCGGGGCCACGGCCGTGTTCGGCCCCGGGACCAACATCCCGGCGGCGGCAGCGGACCTGCTGGGCAAGCTCAACGCGAAGCTGGGGTATGGGCCGCGGGCAGCGGCGGAGTAGGCGCCACAGGTTCGTGCCAGCAGTACCGGTGAGCTAGGTTCGGGGCGCGGCCCCGCGAAGATTGGCGTTGTGGACCGGACCCTGAAGACGGATCTGAAGCAGCTGGTGCTCGCCGAGGCGCGGGCGGTGGGGTTTGCGGCGGCGCACGTCACCGCGCCCTCCGCCATCGGTCATCTGCAGGCAGAGCGCTTGGCCGCGTTCTTGCGCGATGGGTGGTACGGGGACATGGGTTGGATGGCCGCCACGGCTGCTCGGCGTGAGCATCCGCTGGCGTTGTGGCCACGGGCGCGGTCCATCATCATGCTGGGCATGAGCTACACGCCCGAGGGCGACCCGCTGGCGGTGCTGGCGGAGCGCCGGCGCGGCGCCATCTCGTGCTATGCGCAGTCCCGCGATTACCATGACGTCGTCAAGGCTGGCCTCAAGCGCGTGGCGGCGGCGTTGGCACAAGCCAGCGGCGCCGAGGTGAAGGTGTTCGTTGATACCGCCCCACTGATGGAGAAGCCGCTGGCCGAGGCGGCGGGGCTCGGCTGGCAGGGCAAGCACACGAACCTCGTCTCGCGCGAGCACGGCTCGTGGTTGTTCCTCGGCGCCATCCTCACCACGGCGGAGCTGGAGCCTGACGCGCCGGAGGCGGACCATTGCGGCAGCTGCCGACGCTGCCTCGACGTGTGCCCGACCGACGCGTTCCCTGCCCCATATCAGCTCGACCCGCGCCGCTGCATCTCCTACCTCACCATCGAGCACAAAGGCCACATCGCCCCCGAGCTGCGTAAACCCATGGGCAACCGCGTGTTCGGCTGCG
>JAFMSC010000164.1 GCA_017353825.1 Hyphomicrobiaceae bacterium
CAGGTCGGGTTGAGCGGCCGAGGCCGCCCAGCGCGCCACAACGGAGGGTGCCACCGCGGGGCAGCGGCAGCACCCTCTCGTCGGCGACACCCGACCTGGCAGTGCGCGCGGCGACACCCGCACCGGTGTTGCGACCGCACGAAGGACCAGCCGGTCGGCGCGCTTCCCGATTGTCGAGTAGCGCGTAGGGACGAGCCGGCAGCATGGGTGTTCGGCAGCCAGGAGTCATGAAACTCTCCTGAAAGAATCCCAAAATGTTTCTGACGCGGCCGCCCTTGCCTGGCGGGCTTCCCAACCACGGCTGTCAGGCGCGGACGGACCGATACGTCACCTTCAGCCCGACGATGCCGTTGACCACCACCGCGATGGAGAACAACCGCAGCGCCGAAGCGGCTCTGAGAACAGCGCGATCCCGGCGACGACGGTGCCGGCCGCGCCAAAGCCGGTCCACACGGCATAGGCGGTCCCAACCGGGAGCACCTGCAGGGCCTTGGTGAGGAGGTAGACGAAAAACGCCAGCAGCGCCAAGGAGATCGTCCACCAGCGTGGGTTGGCGAAGCCGTCTCCTTCTTCATCGCCAGCGCCCAGGCGACATCGACGAGGCCGGACGCGATGAGAGCAGCCAAGCCAGGGTCGGCGTCATGATGCGGCTTGGCGGCCCCGCGCCTGGCCCCCGGACAGCGCGTCCGGGGATCGCATCAGGGTGCGCAAGCGCGAATCCTGCGCTTGGAGGAAGCGCCACAGCCGCTCGGGGTAGTCGGCAGCGGCCGCGGCGCGGACGGAAGGGCGCAGGGCAAGCGCCCGACGCCACGCGCTGACCTTCGGCTTGCCCGCCAGGATGCTCAGATCGGCGATCGCATCGAAGGTGTCGAAATAGCGCAACGCTGGGCCGAAGGCAGCATCGACCAGGCTGAAGCGCTCGCCCGCAAAGTACGGCCCCGCGCCCAGCACGTGCTCCAGGCGGGAGAACTTCTCAGCCAGCGCCTGCCGCCTGCGCTCGAACAGCGCCGCCTCCGGCGTGGTCTCGATGACGTAGATGTCGGCCAGTATCGAGGAGCAGAACTCGATCCACGCCCGGTGCTCGGCGCGCTCGATCGGGTCGGTCGGGTGCAGCGCAGGGCCCGCCTGCGTCTCCTCGATGAACTCGCAGATGACGGCGCTCTCGAACAGCACCGCCTCCTCTGACCCCGGCCGCGCCACCCTCAATAGGGGCACTTTGCCCAGGGGTGAGATGGCCTTGAACCAATCCGGCTTGGCCGCGAGGTCGATGGTGACACGCTCGAAGGCCACGCCTTTCTCGCTGAGCGCGATGGCTGCCCGCTGCACGTAGGGGCACAGATGGTGGCTGACGAGGGTCAAATCGGACATGCTTGCCTCATGCTGGTCTATCGTTGGGGCGCCGCAGCCGTGCACGCCAGGGTGGAGGCGCCCATATCGATGGCCGAGGCGGGCTTCGCGCAGAAATGCGAACGCATGGAGATATATGCGAGTGCATCTAGTTGTCAAGATTGCATGCGAACGCATGCATCGCTAGGATCGGCACATGCCCAAGCCGACCGCCCCGAATCTGCCGAGCGACGCCGTCGTTGACGCCTGGATCGCCCTCAATCGGGCGCAGCAGACGGCGCAGCTGAAGATCGAGCGCGCCTTGCGTGATGCGCAGCTGCCGCCCTGCGCCTGGTACGACGTGCTGTGGGAGCTGGACCGCGCGGGCGAGGCTGGGCTGCGCCCCTTCGAGATCGAGCGCCGGCGGCTGATCGCGCAGTCCAATATCTCGCGCCTCGTCGACCGCTTGGCGGAGGCCGGCTACGTCGAGCGTGTGCCCTGCCAAGAGGACGCTCGCGGCCAGCGCGTCGTCATCACCCCGGCAGGCCGCGAGATGCGCAAGCGCATGTGGCCCGTCTACGCACGCGCCATCGGCGACGCGGTCGGCCGCCGCGTCTTGGACCCGGAGGCGCAGATGCTGGCCACCCTCCTGGGGAAGCTGACCTAGCAGGTCGCTGAAATCGGTTTTTGCGGCCCTCGAGGCGCGGTGGGGCATCGATCCGAGCACGCCTCGAGGACGCTGCCATCGTATCCGCTCAACGACGGACGCCGCTTCGCGCGTCCATGCAACCGATGCTTGCGAGTTTTGAGCAGCCTGCTCGGCATTGGACCCAGGGGTTGGACCGACGCTTTGCGTTGCTTTGGGCGTTGCTTTGGGCGTTGCTTTGGGCCTTGATTTCGCGGCTTGCTTTTGCCGGGCGCTGCGACAACACTGGCGCCACCCGCGAACGCATCCAACCCGTCCCGATGGCCAAGATCCTTCCCCTCGCTGATGCAGTCGAAGAGGTTGTGCGCGACGGCGACAAGGTCGCCTTCGAGGGCTTCACGCATCTGATCCCCTATGCGGCCGGCCACGAGGCCATCCGCCAGCAGCGCAAGGACCTGACCCTGGTGCGCATGACGCCGGACCTGCTCTACGACCAGCTGATCGGCGTCGGTGCGGCGCTGAAGATGATCTTTTCATGGGGTGGAAATCCTGGCGTCGGCTCGCTGCACCGCTTCCGCGACGCCTACGAGCAGGGTTGGCCACGGCCTCTGGAAATCGAGGAGCACAGCCACGCGGCCATGGCCAACGCCTACGAGGCCGGCGCGGCTGGGCTCCCGTTCGCCGTGTTCCGCGGCTACCGCGGCGCCGAACTGGCAAGCGTCAACCCCAGCATCAAGTCGGTCACCTGCCCCTACACCGGCGAGCAATTGGCCACCGTCCCGGCCATGAAGCTCGACAGCGCCGTGGTCCATGCCCAGCGCGCCGACCGCGAGGGCAACGTCATGCTGGAGGGCATCGTCGGCGTGCAGAAGGAGGCCGTGCTGGCGGCCAAGCGCGCGCTGGTGACGGTCGAGGAGATCGTGGACGACCTGGGCCTCCGCTCTTACAACGCCTGCGTGCTGCCGCACTGGACCATCACGGCTGTGGCGTACGTTCCCGGCGGCGCGCATCCCTCCTACGCTCAGGGTCACTACAAGCGCGACAATGCCTTCTACGAGGCCTGGGACCCCATCGCGCGCGAGCGCGACACCTTCACGGCGTGGGTGAAAGAGAACATCCTGGAGAAGGGGCCCGAGGCCTTCGCGCGCTTCGCCCGCACATGACGGAGATCGACCACATCGCGGTTGTCGCACCGGACCTGGGCACCGGCGTCGCCTGGGTACGCGAGACGCTGGGCGTGGAGATGCCGGCGGGCGGCCGGCACCGGGAGATGGGTACGCACAACCGCCTCGTCGGCCTGGGGCCGGAGGTCTACCTTGAGGTGATCGCCGTTGACCCCGAGGCGCCGCGTCCGCCGCACCGCCGCTGGTTCGGGCTCGACGACCGTGACGCGGTGCGGCAGCACTGGCGGGAGGGGCGCCGTCTGCGTGGCTATGTTGCGCGATGCACCGGGATTGCCGCCACCATCGGGGGGGAGGGCGAGACGTTTGGCGAGCCGATGCGCGTCTCGCGCGGCGAACGGCAGTGGCTGTTCGCAGTGCGCCCCGACGGCGAGCTGCCGCTGGGCGGCGCGCTGCCGTGTCTTATCGATTGGCGCGAGCAGGGCACGCTGGCGCCGTCCATGCCGGACCTAGGGCTCAGGCTGCAAAGCCTGCGTGTCGAGACGCCCAACCCCGGCGCGGTCCATGCCGCCCTCGACGCCATCGGCCTGGCACGCAAGCCGGACATCAGCCGCGGGCCGCAGGTGCGCCTCACCGCCACCATCACCACGCCCGACGGCGCACGCGTGCTCACCTGACAATTACCACGGCACAAGGGCCTCAGGTTTAGCCATGGCAGCCCCCTCCACATGGACGCCGACCGAGATGATGACCATCGTCGCGGCGCGCGCGCTCAAGAGCAGCGACGTGTGCTTCGTCGGCATCGGCGCGCCGTCGGCCGCCTGCAACCTGGCGCGGCTTACCCACGCGCCGGGCATCACGCTGATCTATGAGAGCGGCACCATCGCCACCAAGCCCAACCTGCTGCCGCTCTCCATCGGCGACGGGGAGCTGTGCGAGACGGCGCTCACCACCGTGTCGGTGCCCGAGATGTTCCGCTACTGGCTGCAGGGCGGACGCATCACCGTGGGCTTCCTGGGCGGCGCCCAGATCGACCGTTTCGCCAACCTCAACACCACCGTGGTCGGGCCGTACAATAGGCCGAAGGTGCGCCTGCCTGGCGGTGGCGGCGCGCCGGAGATCGCGACCTCCTGCCAAGAGGTGTTCATCACCATGGCCCAGAGCAAGCGCTCGTTCGTCGCCAAACTCGACTTCATCACCTCGCTGGGCCACGGCGAGGGCAAGTGCAGCCGCGAGCGCCTCGGTATCGCCACCAAGGGACCCACACGCCTCATCACCGACCTCAGCGTCCTGGAGCCGGACGCGGAGACCCGCGAGATGACGGTGGTTTCCATCCATCCAGGTGTTACGCGCGAGAGGATCGCCGATGCCACCGGCTGGCCCGTCAAGTTCGCCGCCAAGGTGGCCGATACGCCGCCGCCGACCGTCGAGGAGCTCACCGTTCTGCGCGACCTCCACGCGCGCACACGGGCGGCCATCGAGGGCAAGGCATGATCTGGATCAAGGCGCAGGGCTCATTCGTAGCATCGGAATGCGTTACGGTGTGCAATTGTGCCGAGATGGGTGTCGGACCGTCGGGGTCTGACACCATTGCGCGAGAGGGCGTTGGCGACGGAGACGGACCCGGAGGTCTGACGCCGACAAGGGGTGAGATGAAACCATGACTGACATGTATTCACGCGCGGGCAACGCGGCGGATCCGCCTTCGCTCTATCCCGATTACGTCGGCACCCGCACCCGTTCGCCCAAGCAGCCGCTCGTCATCATTCCGCAGACCCTGTCCGAGATCACCGGGCCGGTCTACGGCCACTCCGATGCACGTTCCGAGGAGGCCGACCTCACCAAGCAGCACGTCGGCGAGCCGCTGGGCGAGCGCATCATCGTCAAGGGCCGCGTGCTCGACGAGGCGGGCCGGCCGGTGCCCAACACGCTGATTGAGATCTGGCAGTGCAATGCCGCCGGCCGCTACATCCATGTGGTGGACCAGCACCCCGCCCCGCTCGACCCCAACTTCACGGGCGCCGGCCGCGTCGTCACCGATGCCGACGGCAACTACCAGTTCGTCACCATCAAGCCCGGTGCCTATCCCTGGGGCAATCACCCCAACGCGTGGCGTCCGGCGCATATCCACTTCTCGCTGTTCGGGCCGTCCTTTCTCACGCGGCTCGTCACGCAGATGTACTTCCCCGGCGACCCGCTGTTCCCCTACGACCCGATCTTCAACTCGGTCTCCGACCCCAAGGCGCGCGAGCGCATGATCAGCCGGTTCGACATCGAGACCACCAAGCCGGACTGGGCGCTGGGCTACATCTTCGACTTCGTGCTCCGCGGCCCCAACGGCACGCCCATGGAAAACAGAGACTTCCCGGACCAGGATTGAAAATGCCCGGACGCACCCCATCCCAGACCGTCGGTCCCTTCCTGCACATTGGCCTGACTGGGCAGTACGGCTTCCGCGAGGTGTTCGACGCGACCGTCGCCGACCAGGGCGTGCCCGGAACCCACATCCGGATCGAGGGACGCCTCATCGACGGCAGCGGCAACGTCATGCCCGACGCCATGGTGGAGGTCTGGCAGGCCGACAGCCAGGGCCGCTACGCCCATCCGGCCGACGGTCGGCCGGTGGCCTCCAACTCCTTCCGCGGCTTCGGCCGCTGCGCTACCGATCGGGACGGCGGCTACGCCTTCTCTACGGTCAAGCCTGGGTGCGTGCCGGGGCCCAACGGCAGTACGCAGGCGCCACACATCAACGTTGGTGTGTTCGCGCGTGGCATGCTGAAGCGCCTGTTCACCCGCATCTACTTCGCGGGCGAGCCGGCCAATGCGTCCGACCCAATTCTGGCCCTGGTGCCCGCGGAGCGGCGCGAGACGCTGATGGCCAGGCCCGACCCCGCGCGCTCCAACCTCTGGCGCTTCGACATCCGCGTCCAGGGCGGCGCCGACGAGACGGTGTTCTTCGACGCCTGACGCGAGCGGGGGGACGCTGGCGGCCTGAAAATCGCGTTCTCCTGATGATGGCTGCCGCCCCCCATGCGTCCCCCTTTCGGTGGGGTGGGGCTTACCAGCGCCCGCGCGCGGCCTCGGCCGGGGCCTGATCGATCCGCAATCGGCCCTATTCTTCCACGAAATCGGCAGCCGCGAACAAGATCGCGTTCACGAAGGCAATCAACGCCACGGTGAGATAGTAGAGGGCCTGGTTCAGTTGCGTGACAGATATCCCCCCCTCTGACTCTATCGCAAGATAGACAAACAGGACGCCCACTGCGGCGAGGACGAGTGCGAAGATACGGGTCATGACGTTCCTTGGGTGTTGTTGAGGTACCGGGGCTGGCGAGGATGCTCATCTGGTGCCTGTGCGGGGCCCGGAAGGCCCCGCACAACACCGGAGTTAAGCGGGCACCTTGGCCCCCGTCGGCTGCCAGATGCTGATCTTGCGCGTCTCCGGCATCAGGAAGAGGGCGAGGACCAAGGCCACCGCGGGAACGGCGATCGGATAAAGGAGGGCATAGCCGATGCTGCCCGTCGAAGCGAAGGCCGCCGACGTGATGAACGGCACCAGCCCGCCGCCCCAGCCGTTGCCGATGTGATAGGGCACGGACACAGAGGTATATCGGATCCGCCCCGGGAAATACTCGGCGAGGAACGCACCGATCGGCCCATACACCATACCGACATACGACACGAGAATGGCGATAATGCCCACCGCGACCCAGAAGTTGCCATTCCACAAGGCGATGCCGGCCGGCTGTGTCACCTCCTTCAGCCACGAATACAGTGGATAGTAGGTGAGCGCTGCCAGGAAGAAGCCCGATAGGATCACCGGCTTACGCCCGATGTAGTCGGAGAGCCAGCCATATATGATCAGCGTCGGGGTTGCGATCAGGAGGGCGATTCCCACAGCGAAGTTGATGACGAGCGCGTCCTTGATGCCGGAGACCTGCTGCAGGAAATACAAGGCCCAGAACTGGCCACTGTACCAGACCACGCCCTGGCCGATCACCACGATGCTGGCAATCAGCACGTATTTGATGTTGGCGCTGAGGAACGCCTCCTTCCACGGATTGCGGGTCATTTGGCCCTTGGCCTTGATCTCCTCGAAGATCGGCGTCTCCTGCAGCTGGAGGCGGATGTAGATGGCAATGGCGACCAGCAGGAATGAGATGAGGAACGGAATGCGCCAGGCCCACGCGTCGAAGTCCGGACCGAAGTACAAACGCGTGGCGATGATCACGGCCAGGGACACGACGATGCCGAGCGTGGGGGAGGTCTGGAGCCAGCCGGTGTAAAAGCCGCGGTGGCGGTCAGAGACGTGTTCAGCCACGTAGGTGATGGCACCGCCGTACTCCCCGCCCAGGCACAGGCCCTGGATCATTCGCAGACCGAACAGGATGAATGCGGCAGCGACACCAATCTGCTCGAACGTGGGGATCAAGCCGATGCAGCCGGTGCCGATGCCCATGCCAGTGAGCGTGACGAGGAAGGTGTACTTTCGCCCGACGCGGTCGCCCATCCATCCAAACAGGAAGGCCCCGAACGGACGGACCAGGAACCCGGCGGTGAACAGCGCAATCGTGCTGAGCAGAGCCGCAACCGGGTGGGTCTTTTCGAAGAACTTGACAGACAGGATCGCTGCCAAGCTGCCGAAAATGTAGAAGTCGTACCACTCGATGACATTCCCTACCGAGGCCGCGACAATCACGCGCCTGAAGTCCTTGGGGATCTCTGGGCCTGCCATTAGTTTTTTCCTCCTCCCAGTATTGCGGCGTACTCCTCGTAGCCGTCGCAGAGTCGCCCGCTTAGCAAGCCTAGGTGGCGGAAACCGCAGCTGTCTTTGCCCCACTCGTCGTAGATCAAAAGTTGAATGCGGGTTCAAAAGTTGTTGTGATATAATGATAATTGCCTGGATTAATTTGCCCATGACCGCCAACGCGGGGCCTATCGGGCCACGGCTCCAGACCATGGCTCCAGACCATGGCTCCAGACCATGGCTCTCGCCGGCAGCGATCATAGGCCGCCCGGGGCGAAGAGACTTCGGGGTCCTCGCGATGCACAATCAGATGCCCGTCGTGCTGATCATCGACGACGAGGTGCAGATCCGGCGCTTCCTGCGGGCCGGGTTCGAGCTTGAGAATTTTGCCGTCCGCGACGCGGCCACGGCGGGCGAGGGCATCCGCGCGGCTACGCTCAAGCCCGCCGATCTCGTGGTGCTCGACCTCGGTCTGCCGGACATGGACGGTGCCGCGGTCGTGGAGCGACTGC
>JAFMSC010000523.1 GCA_017353825.1 Hyphomicrobiaceae bacterium
GCGCGACCCGACGGGGGCGCGCAGCTGGCCGTCACCGTGTAGGACGTGCCTGACGCACGGTAATAATGCGCCCGGCATTCGGCCCGCTCCCGCTGGCCCGAGGCGAAGGCGACCGATCCGCCGCCGCGCCACGAGCCCTCCAGGCTCGCCGACCGGGTCGACTGCGCCACGCCATCATCCACGGCGACAAGGCCGCCAACCAGAAGCGGGGCGGCAAGCATGATCCGCCGCGTCCAGCGCAGCCGTTGCCCTGGGTCGAGGGATGCGGGCAAGCGTGCAAATTTCAAGTTCTGGAGTCCCATTGACCACCTCCGGCTGGTCTCGCTCTGCTCTACCCCCTTCTCAGCCTCCGCTCCGGCTTTGGGAAAGCCTGGAGCATAACCTGGAGGGGCGAGCTTCGTTCCCACGGGCCGCCGTCGGTCGGGTGGGCTACTGTGCGTCTCCCGCTGCCACGACGCGGCAGCGGCATGGACAGCCCCCGCTCGGCGATGCAAAGATCGTAACCAACACCGAGAAGATTCTTCCGGATTGGAGGAGGCTGCGGAATGCTCGCACTTTACTATGCGCCGGGCGCGTGCTCGATGGCCGCCCACATCGTGCTGGAGGAGTCCGGCGAGCCCTACGAGCCCAGGCGCATGGACCTTGCCAAGGGCGACCAGCGCGCCGAGGCCTACCTCAAGATCCACCCGTTGGGACGCGTCCCGGCCCTCATCCTCGACGGCGGCGAGCCGCTGATCGAGAATACAGCCATCCTGCCGTACCTCGGCAAGCGCTTTGGACTGTGGCCGACCGAAGCGCTCGCCGAGGCGCGCGCGCTCTCCAGGGTGGGCTTCCTCGCCACCAACGTGCACCCGGCTCACGCCCACATCTCGCGGCCCGAGCGCTACGCCACCGATGCGTCCCACTTTCCCGACATCCAGGCCCAGGGACGCACGACCTTCCACACGCTTCTCAAGCAGATCGACGGCATGCTGGCCGGCCGCGAGTGGCTCTCGGATCGCTACTCGGTGCTCGACCCCTACGCCTTCACCTTCTACGTCTGGGGCATCCGCCGCGAGCTACCCATGGGCGAGCTCAAACATTATACCGCCCACCGCGATCGCATGCTCGCCCGTCCCGCCGTCCAGCGGGTCGTGGCCGACGAGCAGGTCAAGGCATGACCGGTGAGATGGTGAGGGGTGAGGTGGCGGGTATCCCTGGACGGACCTGACGGGACCGTTGGCCGCCGCCGACGGGCAAACGGGGGGCGGGCCGCGCCTCCGTCCAGCTTGCCAGCTCACCGGCTTCGTTCCATCATCGACGATGGGGGGTGCGCGCCATTTGCGACGGGCGGGATCTCACTGCGCACTGTAGATGTAAGTCACCGTGAACGTGCGGTCGACCGGCGCCGCGTTAGCCGGCGGGAACGGGAAGCTCGACTGCTGCACCGCGAACATCACAGCTTGGTCGAGCCGAGGGTTGCCGGAGGGCCGGACGAGACGTACCTCAAGCAGGTTGCCGTCCTGTGACAGCACGAAGCGCACGGTGACCCGCCGTTGCTCGTTCATGTCCGGCATGGTCTTGCGCAGCGCCTGGAGGACGGCGCGCCCGAACTCGTCGTTCTCCCCCGATCGAGTGATGCCGGCGGGGCGGGAGAAATCGACATCCAGAGAGAGCGCGCTATCGGGTAGGCTCAGCTGCAGCGGCGGACTCGCCTTGGCCACTTGCCGCTCTTGGGTCTCGGCAGCCTGCTTGGAGGCCGCAGCGGCGTCGCGCGGCTTGGCGGCCGACTGGTCCTTGGAGAACCCCTGCTCCAGCCCTTTGGGATCGATTGGCCACTCCAAGCTCTCCTCTTTCTGCTTCGCCTTCGCCTGCTGGTTCTCCTTGTCCCTCTCCTTCTCCTTGTCCTTTCCCTCTTCCTTTTCCTTCTCCTTCTCCCTTTCCTGCTTGTCCTCCTTGGCCTGCTTGTCGGCTTGCCGGGCTATCTCCTGCGGCGTAACGAGCGCAGGTGCGCTCTTGGGGTCTGAAGGTGGCGCAGCTTCGCGCGGCGTAACCTCCTGCGGGCGTTCTTCGGGGAGCGGCGCCTGGGATTTCGGCGGCGCGGGCCGGATCTGCGACATCGAGCGCGGCGCTCGCTCGTTCTTGGCGAAGGTGTTGCGGCTGGCGAGGTCGGCCGCATCGACCATGGCCACGCTTACGCCGTCGGATCTGCCGACTTTCTCGCCCACCTGGCGCTGCGGGAGCGAGTGAACGAACACCGCAATCATCGCGATGTGCGCGATCGCGGCGCAGCCAAGCGCGATCCAGAACCCGCGTTCGCTCGGCCTTTTCGCTGCCAGCGATGTGCGCGCCGCGCGGGCAGCGGCGCGCGCCCGGATCTGTCTCTTGGCACCCATGTCGCCGCGCACTGTAGTGGCCAGATTGGTGATCGTATGGCCTCCCAGCCCCGCGGTGTCAGTATCGGGTCGACGACCCAACTATGTGGCCAGCGTGCCCTTTTCGGCGCGCTCTGCGCGCTTGGCGGCCTTCTTCTCGCGGCGCTGGGTGGCGCGGAGCTGGCGTTGGCGGGCTTGGATTTTCTTGCGCCGGGAGTCCGTCATCTTGGGCATGGGCGTTCCTCCGTTGCTCCCATTTTCTTATGTGGCACTCAGCGAGGCTCCGCCGATGCCGTCGATGGCGAAATCGAGGCGCTCACCGGGGCCGATGTCCACGGTGGGAATGACGCTGCCGGTTATCACCACCATGCCGGCCGTCACCGGCCGGCCGCACTCGGCGGCCTGGTTGGCGAGCCAG
>JAFMSC010000165.1 GCA_017353825.1 Hyphomicrobiaceae bacterium
CACGGGCGCGCCCTCACGCCTCGGCACCGGGCGACGCGTCGTCGCCGTCGGACGACGCCTCTCCCCGATGCCGCCACCACCGGTCGAGCACGCGCACCAGCACCAGCACAGAGAACAAAGGGAGCGTGAGCGTGTAGATCCATTGCGGCTCGCCCAGGCCCGGCGAGAGCACCTCGAAGCGGTACTCGTCCCAGACCAGTTTGGCGCCCAGCCCGATCAAGAGGAGGAACATGGCGGCGGTCGCCAGCATCGCCAGAACGTTGGCGCCGAGCGCCAGCGGGCGCGGCAGTCCGTCCACGAACCAGGTGATGCGCATGTGGTGGTTGCGGGAAGCGGCGATGCTGGTGCCCAAGAGCGCCACCACCACCATCAGGGCGATGGAGTACTCCTCGGTGAAGGCGAAGGAGTAGTTGGTGAGATAACGCACCACCACATTGGCCAGCGTGATGAGCCCAAGCAGCGCCATGGCGCCCGCCGCCACGGCCGCCTCCAGGCGCAACCCCAGCGGCGTCGGCTCTGAAGAACGCGTCGCATCGTCATCTGAGCTCATCGCTTGCTCCGCTCGGAACCCCTCTCCCCTTGTGGGGAGGGGGTTAGGGTGGGGGAACCCCAGACATTGATGTTCTGCGATCCCCACCCTGTCCCTCACAAGGGAGGAACGATTGTAGGACGCACCTGGGCCTCATTTTCTCAACGCCCGGCGGCAACGGCCTTCTCGGCCGCCGCGACCAGGTCGCCGCCGATGCGGGCCTTCCACTTGTCATAGACGGGGCGTGTGACCTTGCGGAAGGCATCGAGCTGCTCGGGTGAAAGAGAGATGATCTCCACGCCAAGGCCGGTTATGTCTCTCAGAACTGACGGGTCCTGTGGTGTCACGCCCTTCCGGGCGACCTCGATGCCGTACTTGCCGGCCTCCAGCGCAGCCTCGCGCACGATCTTCTGATCGTCGGCCGAGAAGCTCGTCCACACGTCCTTGTTGACGGCGAAGATCAATGGGTCTGCCACGTAGTGCCACAAGGTCACGTGTTTCTGCCCCACCGTGTGCAGCTTGGCCACCGTGAAGATGGTGAGGGGGTTCTCCTGGCCGTCGACGGCGCCGGTGGAGAGCGCCGGCTGCGCATCGGCCCAGCTCATCTGCGTCGGGTTGGCGCCCAGCGCCGTGAAGGTATCGTTGAAGAGCGGCGAGCCGACCACGCGGATCTTGAGGCCTCTGAGATCGTCGGGCGCGCGGATGGCCCGTTTGGAGTTGGTGAGCTCGCGGAAGCCGTTCTCGCCCCAGGCCAGCGGCACGATGTCCTTGGAGGCGATGGTCTCGAACAGCTTCTTGCCGGGCTCGCCGGCGGTGATGGCGTCGATGGCCTTGTAGTCGGGCATCAGGAAGGGCAGGGAGAACAGGTTGAGCTCCGGCACCTGAGGCGACCAGTTGATGGTGGATCCGACCGCCATGTCGATCACGCCCTGGCGCATGGCGGTGAACTCGCGCGTCTGGTCGCCGCCGACCAGAGAGGCGCCGGGATACACCTTCATAACGATGCGGCCGTTGGTGCGCTCCTTGACGAGGTCGGCCCAGCGCTGCGCGGAGAGGCCCCACGGGAACGGCACGCCGACCACGGTGGAGATGCGGTACTCGGCCTTGTAGCTTTGCGCCTTGGCCGACGCAGGCATGAACGTGCCGGCGGCGGCGGCCACCGCCAACACCGCTAGCATTTTCCATACCGTCTTCATTGTTCTTGCTTCCTCCTTATCATCCCGGTCCAACCATCTCACGCGCCGTAGCCGCGATCCCGTCCGCCGTCACGCGCACCTCATCCTCCAGCGTAGGCGCATAGCTGACCGGGATGCGCGGCGCCCCGAGCCTGCGCACCGGCGCCCGCAGGTCGCCATGGAGCCGTTCCGCCACGGTCGCGGCGACCTCCGCCCCGAAGCCCGCCACCGACACCGCTTCATGCGTGACGATCAACCGCCGGGTCTTGCGCACGCTGGCCAGCACCGCCGGCTTGTCCCAGGGCCAGAGCGTGCGCAGGTCGATCAGCTCCGCGCTGATACCCGCATCCGCCAACTTCGCTGCGGCCTCGGCGGCGATGTTGACCTGCTGCGACCAGGACACGATGGTCACATCGCGCCCCTCGCGCACGATGCGGGCCTGGCCGAGCGGCACCATGAAATCCGGGTCGTCCGGGACCTCGCCCTCCAGCGGCCACAGCGACTTGTGCTCCATGTAGACCACGGGGTCGTCGCAACGGACGGCGCTCTTAAGAAGGCCCTTGTTGTCGGCAGGCGTGGAGGGGCATACGACGACGAGGCCCGGAATGTGCACGTACCAGGCCTCCAGCGACTGCGAGTGCTGAGCGGCGGAGGAGCGCCACATACCGACCGGCTCGCGCACCACGACCGGTACGCGGGATTGGCCACCGAACATGTAGCGGGCCTTGGCGGCCTGATTGACCAGTTCATCCACCGCGCAGAGCGCGAAGTCGGAGAAGCGCATCTCCACCACCGGCCGCGTTCCCATCATGGCGGCACCCACTGCGGCACCCAGGATGCAGGCTTCTGAGATCGGGGCATCGCAGATGCGGTCCGGCCCGAACTCCTCGGTGAGCCCGCGGTATTGGCCGAACACGCCGCCGCGGCCCAGGTCCTCGCCGAGCGCCCAGACAGTAGGATCGCGCCGCATCTCCTCGGCGAGCGCCACGCGCCCGGCGTCAAGGTACGTGAGGCGGGCCATCAGTAGGCCTCCGCGCGCGGGTCGCCTACGTCCTGCACGTCAGCGTAAGCATGTGCGGCGCGCGGGTATGGCGTCGCAACCGCCTGTTGGTAGGCCCGCCGCATCTCCGCCTGCCCTGTCTCGGCATCGGCCGCGAGTTCAGTCTCAGGCACACCGGCAAGACGCAGGTGCGCGGCGACCCGCGCGATCGGGTCCTCCTTCCAGCGCGCCTCCACCTCGGCCTTGGGTCGATAGGTGGCGGGGTCCGCGCCGGTATGGCCGGTGAGGCGGTACGTCCTCGCGCACAGGAAGCGCGGGCCGTCGCCGGTGCGCAGGGCGCCGAGAAGCTCAGCGACGGCGCTTTCAACAGCGAGCACGTCGTTTCCGTCAACCTCGACGCCGGGGATGCCGAAGGCGCGGGCGCGCACGATCGGACCCTCGCCGCCGGTCATGGCGGCAGTGCGAGTGGTGGCGGCGAAAGCGTTATCTTCGCACACGAACAGCACGGGCAGGCGGAACACGGCGGCCCAGTTGAGGCCCTCCAGGAAGGGCCCGCGGTTGATAGCGCCATCGCCGAAGATGCAGCACACCACGCGGGCTTCTTGCCTGAGCTTCACGGCGTGCGCCGCGCCGGCGGCGATGACGATGTTGGCGGCCACCACGCCGTTGGCGCCCAGCATGCCCACCGAGAAGTCGGCGATATGCATGGAGCCGCCCTTGCCGCCACAGTTGCCGTCCTCGCGGCCCAAAAGTTCGCGCATCATGGCGAGCGGTTCGGCGCCCTTGGCTAGCGTGTGGCCGTGGCCGCGGTGGGTGGAGAGCAAGATGTCCTCGCACGCGAGGTTGGCGCACACGCCCGCCGCCACCGCCTCCTGGCCGATGGAAGGATGGATGGCGCCCAGCACCACCTTCTCGTCGAGCCCGCGCAGCGCCTGCTCCTCGAACGCGCGGATGCGCCACATCAGCCGGTGGTGACGGCGCAGGCGTTCAACGTCGCTGTTGGAGCGGGCATCCTCGACCACGGCGCTTCCCCCTCGCGCGCTTTCTTGAAGGCGCGATTTTGCCCAATGGAGAAAGCCAGATAGCATGATTTTGCGGGGGCGGCATGCGACTCTTGGTTAGGGCTGGTGTGCGCCGGCGCAGGTTGGGGCTACCTTGGCGATAGCCAGGCCAAGGCGGGGGTGACCCAACGGCGTCTCACCCGGTTTCTATGGGGTCTCGTCGACGCTCGGCTCAACCTACCGCGCCCTCCAGGGAACGACGCCTATGCCCATCATCGAAGCCCCGACGATCACGTCGCTGCCCGCCGAGGCGCGTGGGGCCGTGGTGGTCTCGGGGAGCCACGGGGGGCGCTATCCGGGCTGCCTGGCGGCCAAGGCCGGAGCGCGTGCCGTCATCTTCAACGACGCGGGCGTGGGACGCGATGGCGCTGGCATCGCCTCCCTGCGCGATCTGGAGCAGCTCCAGATCGCCGCCGCGACCGTCAGCCATGCGAGCGCCCGCATCGGCGACCCTGCTGACATGATGCACCGCGGCGTCATCTCCCACGCCAACGGGCCCGCGGCGGTTGTGGGCGTGGCGCCGGGGCTGGCCTGTCGCACGGCCGCCCAGCGCCTGATGGCTGCACCCCTCATCAAAGCTGCGCTGAGGCCCTTGGGCGAGACGCGCCGGGTTTTGGAGCTGCCAGGCGCCGCGCGCCTTCTCGTGCTCGTGGACTCCGCGGCCCAAGTGGACCCGACAGACGCCGGACAAATCATCGTGACAGGCTCGCACGGTGGACTCGTGGGCGGTGACCCCCGGCTGGCGCTGCGGGTGGCAGGCTATGCTGCAGTCTTCAATGACGCGGGGATCGGCATCGACGACGCGGGCACCACGCGCCTTCCGGCGCTCGATGCAAGGCGGATCCCCGCCTTCACCGTGGCGGCCGCGTCCGCCGCGATCGGTGACGCCAGCTCCAGTTACCGCGACGGTATCGTCTCGAGGGTGAACGCGACGGCCCGGGCACGGGGCGTGCAGCCCGACATGCGCGCCAGCGCGATCATCGAGATGTGGGCGTGCGGGGGCTTCTGATCATCATCATCGCGACTATTGGCAGTGGCGTCGGTCTCGGGGAAAATGCCGTTTACCGAATGTTAGGTAATCGGCGCGATATTGGCGCCATCCAGATATCTGGATCGAGTGGCCCCGTCCACTCTGACGCCTCCCTGTCAACTCTTGAGCCGCGTTCGCGCGGCTCATTTTTTTGCGCCCACGTATCAACCCCTAGGACGATCAGCTGCGTGACGGCGTCGAGCGCGCCTAGGGGCTCATTGTCGGTGCTCTTGGGCCTGCGAAGCCGCGAAATCGATCCTCGTCTCGCCCGCTGGGCTACGCGTCAGGAAGCTTAGTCGTTGTTCAGTCTACTGCTAATAGCCTTCTGACTATTGAACGATCTTCCCAAGAATTAATGCCAGATTGGCAGCAAATGGCGTAGCATATGACCGCCTGACCGTTCTGCCCTGAACCTGGTGAAGCGCCAACAGGTTCGGATCGAGAGACCCCTGAACGCAAAACTCAGCAGATGGGACGCTGACAACCGCGATGCCCTCGGACACGGCCCCGCCCCGCGTCGTGAGCCTGATTGCCAGCGCCACGGAGATGGTGTGGGCGATGGGGCGGGGCGAGGTGCAGGTCGGGCGCAGCCATGAGTGTGACTTTCCGGCTGAGGTGGCGCGCCTGCCCGCCCTCACAGCGCCGAAGTTCAAGGTGGAAGGCTCGAGCGGCGAGATCAATGGGCGCGTGAGCCGCATCGTGCGCGACGGCCTATCCGTCTGCCGCGTCGATGCCGAGGCGCTGCGCGCCCTCGACCCCAGCGTGATCCTCACCCAGGATCACTGCGAGGTATGCGCCGTGAGCCTCGCCGACGTTGCGGCCGCCGTCTGCGCCTGGGCCGGCCGCCCCGTGCGCGTCGTCTCGCTGAAGCCCGATTCGCTCGCCACCGCCTGCGCTGACATGCACAAGGTTGCAGATGCGCTCTCTGTGCCGGAGGCCGGCGAGGCACTGGTGTGGCAGATGCGGCAGCGCATCGCTTCCGTGACGGCACGGGTCGCCGGCCGCCCCAGGCCACGCGTGGCGTTCATCGAGTGGGTGGACCCGCTGATGGCCGGCGGCAACTGGATACCCGAGCTGATTACGGCCGCCGGCGGCGCCAACCTGTTCGGCGAGGCCGGCCGGCGTTCCGACTGGATTGAGTGGCAGGATCTGGCCGCCGCCGACCCGGACGCCATCGTCGTCGCCCCCTGCGGCTACGGTCTCGCCCGTTGCCTTCAGGAGCTGCCACTGCTCGAGGCCAGGCCCGGCTGGGCCGGACTAGCAGCGGCCCGCTCCGGCCGCGTCTATTTTGCCGACGGCAACGCCTACTGCAACCGCCCCGGCCCGCGCCTCGCCGACACCACGGAGATCCTGGCCGAGATGCTGCACCCCGCCGCCGCCGGTCGCAGTCACGAGGGGACGGCATGGGTCGCCAAGCCGCGTTGAGCGCGAGCTCCCATTCCTGCAGCAAGGCGCAATTTTGGATAAACCCTGTTCAGCTGTTCAGCGATGGCGCAGCGCGATTCTCGTGTTCTCGTTTAGGCCGGCATCTGAGCAAAGCAGACGTGCCGGCTGCTGCCGGTAGGAACGTGCCGAAACCAGAACAAATGATGTGCCGGACTTCCGTCACCAGTGGCTCGGCCGCCACGCAGCTCGACGCCTGAAAAAAAGGCGCTAGCTGTGGCTTTCCGGACAATGCACGCCAGCTAGTCCGCTGCTACCACGTTGGCGACTTCAGCCTTGGAACGCGCCATCTGCTGCGGATTAGCGACTGGCGCCACAGCGGGGGGCAGAGGTGATGTCACTTCATAAAAAACCGGCGGGACACAATCCGGGCGATGAGGCAGGCGAGGCGGCGAGGTCCTTCACGCTAGTCGGCGGAAGTGCCGTTCCGATCCTAGTATCCGCCCTGGCACTGATTTTTTCGGGCGCAAGCCTTTATGAGACAGTTCTCAAGCAGGCGCACTTGCATGTGTACGTACCTGATACCATTGCCTATACGCGGGATCCCGACGGCAGTTTCGAGGTGTTTGCATTGCCTGTGACTGTATCGAATTCCGGCGCGCGTGACGGCATTGTGACGGCCCTCAAGCTTCAGGTTCGCAATGCCGCGACAGGCGCGACGCAGACGCTTGAAGCCAGCTATTTCGCCGGCTCCGACTACTTCTCGACCAAGGAGGATGTGGCCAACAATATTCGCCGGTCCAAGACGCCTTTCGCGCCGCTCTCGGTCACTGGGCGTGGGAGTGTCACGACGACCGTCCTATTCTATGGGCGCCAGTATCAGGAGCAACGCGTCGTCCCTGGCCAGGGACGCTATGAGCTGCTGTTGACTGCCGAAGCCAGGCCGACAGAGGCCCTTGGATTCCTCGACGCCCTATGGGCTAGCGATATTGCTCCCCAGCGGTTCGTATACGAGCTCCCCCAGGTCTCGCAGTATTTCGAGGGGCGCGTGCTTTCCGGACATTCCGAGCGGATGTTCCGCGCCCAATAGGCCATGCCGCTGTTGCCATCCGCAGTGGTACGCAGATCGACCATCGCGTCGGCGATCGTCACCGTCTTCCTCATCGCGCCAACCGCATGACGTTCGCGTCCGGATTTGTGGGTCAAGGGGTCAAGGCATCTACCCGCGCCGCCCCCCACCTCCCACCAGTCGACGATGCACTCGAGATCGCCGAGCAAATCGACGTCTGAACCCCCCTGGGCAGAGCTGCCGTGCTCTGGCCGCCTCTGAACCGGGGCAAGCATGACAGGCTCTGTCGTTTCGGCCAAGGCTTCGGCGTATTAGAATGCATCATGACCAAAGAGGTTGAAGCTATCGTTGACGCATTCAATGGCGCCATCAATCGGAGAGACTTAGAGGGTCTCTCACGACTTATGACCAGCAGCCACCGATTCGTAGACTCAGCTGGAGGTGCTGTCTCGGGCAAGTGGGCTTGTTTGGATGCGTGGTGGGGATTCTTCTCTGCGTTTCCGGACTATCGCAATCAGTTCGACCGCATGATTGCCACCGGGAACAAGGTTGTCATTCTGGGCACCTCGACCTGTCCGGATCACCGGTTGGCAGGTCCCGTTCTCTGGCAGGCAACCATCTCGGCTCATCTTGTCGATGAGTGGCGCGTCTTCGAGGATACGCCCGCCAATCGCATCATTCTCGGCATACCGGTCTGACGAGCCAACGTGGGGAAGGCGGTCTCAGATGGTCAAGATCAACTGCCCGGGCCCTGTCCCAAACATGTCCGCTTCACCCCCGCCATCGGACGATTCCAGCCGGCGGATGGAACGGTGAGCTCGTGTCAAGCGACACCCGGAACTGGTCCCCCGTTCCGGGTGTCGGTTCACATTCAGATTGTCCGAGGAGTAGTCCGCCGCCGCTCCGTGGCAATCCTCCACTCGCCGCCGCCAATGCGCGAACCGGGACACTTCAGGGACACTATTCAGCGCCCTACGGATAACTCATTGATCCTAGAAACAGCAGTTGTGTGAGGGTCTGGCGGGAGAGAATCGTGGCATTTCATGGGGATGACACACGATCCGTTGCTGCCGATCCCTCACCCTGAG
>JAFMSC010000524.1 GCA_017353825.1 Hyphomicrobiaceae bacterium
CGCGAGAAGGTGGAGATCAAAGCCGAGTGGTCGGCGCGCGAGATCACCATCACCATTACCGACGACGGTCCGGGGGTGTCGCCCTTGGTGCTCGATGCCTTGGGTGAGCCCTACATCACGACGCGGCCGGCGCACCACGCTGACCGCGCGCGGGAGGGCGAGCCGCACGGCATGGGCCTCGGCTTCTTTATCGCCAAGACGCTCTTGGAGCGTTCCGGTGCCACCGTCTCGCTGGAGAACCGCCCGGCGTCCGCCAGCGGCGCCGTTGCCAGGGTGAGCTGGCCGCGTGCGGACTTCGAAACCTGGAAGGCCGGCGCAGAGGCGCCGACCGCCCGCCGCGCCGAGCGGGCGGGCTCCGGGCGCAGCGTACATAGTTAAGCAGCATGGACGAGGAGACAGTACGGACGACAAGGGCTTGGGTGTAGTATAGCGGTCCACTTATGATATCTTGATTGCGGAGGCGTCGCCGTGGCCGAGGACCTGTCATTCAAACCTGACGAGCTGCCGCAGGACCGCTCGCTGGTCCTCGTGGATGACGACCGGGCGTTTGTGTTCAGGCTGGCGAAGGCCATGGAGGGCCGCGGCTTCGAGGTGCGCACCGCGCATTCGGTGGCCGAGGGCCTTGCCCTCATTCACGCGAGGGCGCCCGCGTTCGCGGTGGTGGACATGCGCCTCGACGACGGCAACGGCCTCGACGTGGTGGCCGAGCTCGCTAAGGTGCGCCCGCAGGCGCGCAGCATTGTGCTGACGGGCTATGGCAACATCGCCACCGCGGTGACGGCCGTGAAGCTCGGCGCGGTCGATTATCTGGCGAAGCCGGCGGACGCCGATGACGTGACGGACGCGCTGCTCGCGCCCCACAACGAGAAGGCGCCCCCGCCCGAGAACCCGATGTCGGCAGATCGTGTGCGCTGGGAGCACATCCAGCGCGTCTACGAGCTGTGCAACCGCAACGTCTCCGAGACCGCGCGCCGGCTCAATATGCATCGCCGCACCCTGCAGCGCATCCTCGCCAAGCGCGCTCCGAAGTAGGACCGCGGTGGCCTGGGCCGAGAACGGCCTGCCGTCACCAGCGGCTGAAGAGCCACAGCACCAGGCTCAACACGACGCTGACGAGAAGCGACGTCATCAGGGGAATGTAGAGCCGGAAGTTTTCGCGCTCGATCACGATGTCGCCGGGCAGGCGTCCGAGCCCCAGGCGCTCGCCGGCCATCCAGATGAGCCCGACGACCACCAGGGCCAGCCCGATCAAGATCAGAACCTTGGCCACATTGGATTCCCTTGCATCACTCGGCGCAAGACTAGCCCAACTTCAGTGTCGCGTTGGGTGATCGGGCATTTCGAGCTTACCCCGTCTTCAAGGCTGCCACGGCAGTCACCCCTGCGTGTGACCCGAGCGCGCCTTAATCGAGGGCGTGTTCACGATTGCCGACGCCCGACGCTTCGTCATCACCGTTCTTCGACCGCGGCGCGCTTTTCCGGGACCGTGCGCCACCCGTCCGCGGGTTTTCCCGGATATTCCACCCTCTCCCTTCGGGTTCATGCCAGCAGACGGCATCGGACCGATGCCGTTCCGAAAGGAGGAGGTAGGTCGTGTCCAATGGATCGCGCAATCTATTCCTGAGCGCAGGCATTGTCTTCGGCGCAGGGCTTGTGTGGGCGACGCCCGCGCACGCGCAGACTGAGCAGCAACCGCAGGTGGCGCAGCCGTCGCCGCAGGAGCAGCAACCTTCGCAGGCCCCGCCGCAGCTGCAGCAGCATCGGCCGCAGCTTGAGCAGAGCCAGCAGGAGGACTTCGATCAACTCTGGCAGATGCACAAGCAGCAGACGCGAGCGCGCATCGCCGGCGCGGTCCAGCAGCTAAAGACCGCCTGCGGCGAGGAACTGCGCAACTTCTGCAGCACCGTCACACCCGGCGAGGGGCGTCTGCTCCTGTGCATGCAGGCGCACGAGGACAAGATCAGCCGTCAATGCGAGCTGGCGCTGTTGGAGACCTCGCGCAACATCGGCAAGGCCGTGAGCCACATGGAAACCTTCGCCCAGGCGTGCTGGCCGGACATCCAGGTGCACTGCATCGGGGGGGGCGGATCCGTTACCCAGTGCGTGATCGACAACCGTCCGTCGCTCTCACCCGCGTGCCGGGCGATGGTGGCTGCGATGCTGCCGGCCCAGGGCGGTGCAGCGCAGGCACAGCCGCAAGGCCAGGGCCCCCAACAGGGCCCCCAGCAAGGTCAGCAACAAGGTCAGCAGCAGGGGGGGCCGGGACCGCAGGGGCAGATGCAGCAGGGTCATGCCCAAGAGGGCCAGCAGCCGGGCCAGGGGCCGCAGGGGCAGATGCAGCAGGGTCAGGCGCAGGCGCCGTCCATGGTCGGCCTCTCCATCTATAGCGCCGATGGCATGATGCTCGGGCAGGTTACCGGCGTGAAGCGCCGGGCTGACGGTAGCCTCGAAGCCATCGAGGCGGACCTGGGAAGCCCGCTGGGGCTCGGCGCCACCAGCGTGCTGATCAGCCCGAGCGACCTGCGCTGGAAGGGCGACGGCGTCGAGCTGCAGATGGTGGCCGAGCACGTCCGCTCCATCCTCCAGGGCCAGCGGCGGTAGGGCCGCCGGAATCCTGCAGGGGCTGGTGAAGGAGGGGCTCGCTGTCCGCACGCACACGTGAGCCACGCAACCAAATCGTGGCCCTAACAGTCATGTCGGCTGCCGCCACTCCGTGTTGGCTGCGGCCACCCCGCCGCATGAAAGACCTACCCCAACTTGC
>JAFMSC010000525.1 GCA_017353825.1 Hyphomicrobiaceae bacterium
CATGGCGCAACTCGCCGACATGCAGGCCCGGGTGGCCCAGGCCGAGCACGCGCGGGCCGAGGCCGCCGCTCAGATCGCGGCGCTGCAGGCCGAGCAGCAGGCCGCGGTGGAGAGGCGGGTCGCCGAGATCCAGGAAACCCTCACGCGCCAGAAGGAGGAACTGCAGCGCGACAAGGAGGTCGCCATTCTCGCCGAAAAGCAAAAGGTCCTGAAACTCACCTCCGAACTGGCCGATTTGCAGCGCAAGCTCGAGGGCAAGACGGCGCACGAGCTGGGCGAGGGCTCGGAGATTGACCTCTTCGAGCAGCTGCGGGCCGCCTTCGAGGGCGACCGCATCCAGCGCGTGCCCAAGGGCGTTACCGGCGCCGACGTCATCCACGAGGTGGTCCACAACGGGCGCACGTGCGGCAAGATCGTCTACGACGCCAAGAACCGCGATGCCTGGCAGAACGGCTTCGCCGTCAAGCTCAATGCCGACAAACTGGCGCAGGGGGCCAACCACGCCATCCTGTCGAGCAACAAGTTCCCCAAGGACAAGCGCGAGATCCACCTGCAGGACGGCGTGATCGTGGCGGCGCCGGCACGCGTGCTGGCGGTCGTCGAGATCCTGCGTGACCAGCTCATCCGCTTGCATGAGCTGCGCGTGTCAAACGAGCAACGCGACAGCAAGACTGAGGAGCTCTACGCCTTCATCACCTCGGAGCACTGCAAGCAGCTGATCGCCCAACTGGAGGCTCAAGCCGGTAAGATGCATGACCTCGACGCCAGGGAGCAAGAGGCGCACCGGCGGGTGTGGGACCAACGCAAGAAGCTGATCAACGCGGTGCAAAAGGCGCGCGGCGACCTGGTGTTTGAGATCGACCGCATCATCGGCACTGCGGGCAACGGCCCAGATGACGCCGCGGCGTAGCGGAACTTGGGATCCCTCCTCGAGCGGCTGGTCCGAAGTTCCTCGTCGACCGAATGCTGCTGGGAGAGGCGCGACCGGCAAGGCTCGGCCGGCGTTGGGGAGTGGTCTTAAGGCCGAGCCGGATGGCACCCCGCAGGGCCATCCAGGCGTTGTCATGCAGGCGTTCCGCGGCAGTCCTCAGGTCCCCCTCCTGGGCGCTGCGGAACGTCCGGACCCAGGGCACAACGTCCGCCCCCCGGACGGCCCTGGGTCCAGCCCCTCTCGACGGTGCGCCTTCAGCGTTCACCTTCGGGGAGCGAGACGCGGCGCTGCAGCCGAGACGGCGCAAGCTGGGCCGCTGGGCCGACCTTGGCTCGGGTGGGGCGCGTGAAGGGTGGTTTGGGACGCGACCGGCTTCAAGGCACGGACGGGGAAGCCCCGCACGTCAGAAGGGGTAGTGCCGGTGGCCGGACTGGATGGTGATCCACCTCAGCTCGGTGAACTCGCTGATGGCAGCCTTGCCACCGAAGCGGCCGTAGCCTGAGTCCTTCACGCCGCCAAACGGCATCTGCGCCTCGTCGTGCACCGTCGGCCCGTTGATATGGCAGATGCCGGTCTCGAGCCGCCGTGCCACCACGAATGCGCGGTTCACGTCGCGGCTGAAGACAGCCGAGGACAGCCCGTAGGGCGTGTCGTTAGCAATGCGCACGGCGTCATCCACGCCGTTGGCGCGCACCACCGTCGTCACCGGCCCGAACGATTCCTCCTCATAGATGCGCATGGCGGGCGTCACGTGGTCGAGCACATGCGCGCCGATCAGGGTGCCTTCGATGGGCCCAGCCGCCACCAGCTTGGCGCCCTTGGCGACGGCATCGAGCACCAGCTCAGTCACGCGCTCGGCGGCCGTGCGGTCCACCACCGACCCCAGCACCGCGTTGCCCTCGCGCGGGTCGCCCACCGACAGCGATTTGGCCTTGGTGGCGAGCCGGGCCACGAAGTCGTCCGCCACCTTCTCGTCCACCACGATGCGCTCGGTGGACATGCAGATCTGGCCCTGGTTGGCGAAGGCGCCGAAGGCGGCGGCGTTCACGGCCTCGTCGAGGTCGGCGTCGTCGAGCACCACCAGCGGCGACTTACCGCCCAGCTCCAGCAGCACAGGCTTTAGGTGCTCGGCGCACGTCTTGGCGATGATCTTGCCGACGCGCGAGGAGCCCGTGAAGTTCACTCGCCGCACGGACGGGTGGGCGATCAGCGCGTCCACCACCGCGCCGGCGTCCTTGGGGGCGTTGCTGACGACGTTGACAACGCCAGGCGGGAAGCCAGCCTCTCGGAACAGCGTGCCAATCAGGCGGTGCGTGCCGGGGCACATCTCGGAGGCCTTGAGCACCACCGTGTTGCCGCAGGCGAGAGGCATGGCAATGGCCCGCACGCCGAGGATGACCGGCGCATTCCAGGGCGCGATGCCGGCCACCACACCCACCGGTTGGCGGTAGCCCATGGCCAAGCTGCCGGGCACGTTGGAGGGGATGATCTCGCCCACGATCTGCGTGGTCATGGCGGCGGCCTCGCGCACCATGCCGGCAGCCAGCATGCAGTTGAAGCCGGCCCACAAGGCCGTGGAGCCGGTCTCCGCCGCCATCACCAGAGCAAACTTGGGGCCGGCAGCCTCGATCAGGTCGGCAGCCTTGTTGAGCAGCGCCCGACGCCCTGCCGGCGCCATTTCCGACCAGGCCACGAACGCCGCGGCGGCGGCATCGGCTGCGCGGGCGGCATCCTCGGCGCTCGAAGCCGCTGCGCGCGCGGCGATGTCGCCGGTGAGCGGATTGAGCCGGTCGAAGGTGACGTTGCCGGCCGCCTTGACGTCGGCG